>JBAUOI010000404.1:0-4858 GCA_049579665.1 Methyloceanibacter sp. | reverse complement strand
ATGCGGACGGCGCCGCAAAAGCATTCACCTGTGTATATCACAATGGCACCTCGATGTTTGGGATGCGGGAGCGCCGCGGGATCGACGCTCCCATGTCGTAGAGGCCGACTGCGCGCTTAGCCGGCTTTGCGCTTCGGCATTTCCGCAGGCAGCGGCAGTCGCAGATCCGCGCCGGTCACGCGCTTCACCTCGGTGATCGAGTCGTAAGGGAAGTCGATTGCCGCATGCGCCTTGCGGATTGATTCTTCGTCTGGTCCTGACATGAAGCAGAAGGCCTTGCCGTCCTTCAGATTGACGTGTGCGGCGTGGCCGAATGCTCCGAGCTTGTGCGCGGCCGCGTCGAGCGCGTCGAAATTGTCGAAGAACTCCTGCTCGGTCACCACCCGCGCGGGGAAGCTGCCCTTGGTCTTGTCATGCGTGTCGATGAAATACTTCATGGTGGGTCTCCTGGTTCAAGGATGCTTGGATAGTCGTGCATATGCACGATAAGAGGCGGGAGTTTCCGTTCCTGGGTGCTAGGTCATGTCAGTCTCCTCTCAGGAAGGCGATGCGGCGCGGAATTCAGGCCGTTTGAATCAGCCGATCGAGCGAGGTGCGAACGTCATCCCAGCCACGTTCGCCGAGTTTCTTCCGCAGCGATTGCTGGGCTTTGCTCCAAAGCGGCAGAGCCTCGCGCAGTCTCGCGCGCCCTAGCTTGGTGATCTCGAGATTGCGGCTACGGTGCCAGCCTTCGGCGCCGAGCGCGACCAAGCCTTCCTTCTCGACCGGGCGCAGGTTGCGAGTCAGCGTGCTGCGGTCCATGCCCATGAACTTCGCCAGTGCCGTGATCGACATCGCTCCCTCGGCCGCCACCGCCACGAGCACGGAAAGTTGCGTGGCGCGAAGCCCAACCGGGCGCAGCGCGTCGTCATAGGCCCGCGTCACCACCCGCGCGGCCGTGCGCGCCCTGAGGCAGGCGCAACTGTCGATGATCTCGCGTTCGGTCAGCATGATCGTCTTCTTATCGTGCATATACACTATAGATGGGATGGCCGATCGTCAAGATGACGAATCCGGCGATCACGCAAGTGTGTGGGGGAGGGCTCAGACCGTACGCAGCCGAAGGCCGAATACCGAGATCGCGCCTTTGCCTTTGACGTCGAGCATGCCGAGCGACTCGCCGTCGAACGAAGCGGCGATCTTGTCGAAGGTCTCCTTGGTGGCGGCGACGCTGCCCGGCGCGCTCATACCGACCATGCGGGCGGCGACATTGACCGTGTCGCCCCATATGTCGAACTGGTAGCGCTCTTGGCCGACAACGCCGGCCACCACCGGCCCAGCATGCACGCCGACCCTCACCTCCCAGTCGAGATGGGCGTCGATAATCGTGGAGGTCATCTCGAGCCCGCAGCGAACCGCGGACCCCACCGGGTCATCGACTTGGTGGAGCAGCCCGGCAACCGCCATGAACCCATCGCCGATGGTCTTGATCTTCTCGAGCCCATGCTTGGCGGTGATGCGCTCGAAGATGACGAACAGCGCATCGAGCCGGGAGACCACGTCCTCGGGCTCGTGCTTGTCGCAATAGGCCGTGAAGTTGGTCACGTCGCAAAATAAGACCGCGACGTTCTCGTAGCGCCGCGGGATGACGGTGCCGATGCTCCTGATTTCGTCGGCGGCCTTTTTCGGCAGCAGCGCGTGCAGCAGCTGGTCGGCCTGCTTGCGCGACTCCTGGGCTTCGATCAGCGCCTCCTGTAGGGCGAGCTGCGTCCTCACTCTGGCCAACACGATCGGTCCCGAGAACGGCTTGTGGATATAGTCGACGGCCCCGACGTCGAAGCCTTTCTCCTCGTCAACCTCCTCGGTCTTGGCGGTGAGGAAGATGATGGGAATGTCGCGCGTGGCGGGAATGTCCTTGAGTCTCCGACAGACTTCATAGCCATCCATGCCGGGCATCATCACGTCGAGCAGAATGAGATCGGGCTTCTCGGCGGCTGTGGCGATGGCCAGCGCCTTCTCGCCGTTGGTGGCGACTTTCGTGCGGTACGAATCCTTCAGCACCCCCGAGACCACGGCGACATTGGTCGGCGTATCGTCGACAATCAACACAAGCTTTTTGCCGTTGGCCGACATCATTTGCCTTCGAGGTTGAGGGACAGCCGCGAGGCGATGCCGGACAGGCATTTGAGCGCCGCGTCGAAATCGAAATTGCCGACGCGATCGCTGAGCGTCCTGATTTCGGTGGATGTCAGCACGCCGGCAAGTCGCGGCTTGGCGTCGATGATAAAATCGGCGGCTTCGCCGTCATCGGCTTCGAGCAGTTGCTTCAGCCGGATGAGCGGGTCTTTGACGCTCGCGGGATCGCCGCTGCCCGGCCTGGCGCCATTGCCCGAGCCTTCCGGTGGAAGAGCTTGGTGCAAATTCGCAAGCACGGCGTCGAGGGTTTGCGAAAGCTGGCCGACGGTGTCTTCGACGCCGTGTCGTTTTTTGATCGCCGTCTCGGCCCTGGCGGCCGCCTCCGACAGGGCATTGGCGCCGAGCGTGCCGGCAGCGCCCTTCAATGAATGGGCGGCGCGCTCGGCGGTGGCAGCGTCACCGGCTGACAGCGCGCTTTGTATCGTGGCAACGGTGCCAAACTGCTGCTCGGCGAATTTGCGCAGCAAGATTTCATAGCGCCGCAGATTGCCGCCGGTCCGCTTCAGCCCTGCCCGAACATCGATCCCAGGAATGGCAAGCTCAACCGTGCTCGCCTGCGCATCTGGGGCGGGGGCCGTGGGAACCGTCGTCAGGCCCTTGCCATCCCCGTCGCCGCGCCGGAGCCAGCGCAGCAGCACACCGAACAGCTGGTCGGGATCGATCGGCTTGGCGATGTGGTCGTTCATGCCGGCTTCGAGGCACAACATGCGATCCGACGCCATGGCGTTGGCCGTCATGGCGATGATCGGCAAGGTCTCGAAGCGCGGATTGGACCTGATGATGCGGGTCGCCTCGATACCGTCCATCACCGGCATCTGCATGTCCATCAGGACGACGTCGTAGTCGTTGTCGCGGATCATGCGGAGCGCGATCTCGCCGTTCTCCGCGAGATCGACGAAGGCCTCGGCGTCTTCGAGCTGGCCCATCGCGACTTCTTGATTGATCTCGTTGTCCTCGACGAGAAGGATGCGCGCGCCGCGCATCTTGTCGATGTCGAAGGAGGGGCCGGCCTGCACGGTGTCGGCGCGCTCGCCGTCGGCGCCAAGTGCGACGACGGCCGTGTCGAACAGGATGGAGGAGGTGACGGGCTTGATCAGGACGTTTTCGAAGCCGCTCTCCTCGGCCTGCTTCAGCACCTCCTCGCGGCCGTAGGCGGTCACCATCACCAGATGCGGCGGGGATCCGAGATCGGGCAAAGCGAGAATGCGCTTGCCGGTCTCGATGCCGTTCATGCCGGGCATTTGCCAGTCGACAAAGGCGATCTCGTAGCGTTCGCCGGCGTTCGCCGCTTGGCGCACCATGCCGAGCGCTTCTTCGCCCGATGCCGCCTCGTCGGCGACCAGGGTCATGTTGGTCAGCATGCCCGCCAACACGGCACGTGCATGCGGATTGTCGTCGATGATGAGGACGCGTCGGCCGCGCAAATCGGATTGCAGGAGACGCGGTCGCGCGATTGCCGTTCCCTTGCCGAGGCGCGCGGTGAAGCGGAACGTGCTGCCCTTGCCTTGTTCGCTCTTGACCGAGACTTGGCCTCCCATCAGCTCGGTGAGCTGCTTGGAGATCGCCAGTCCCAGTCCCGTACCGCCATATTTGCGGGTGGTCGAGGCGTCGGCCTGCTCGAAGGCCTGGAACAGGCGTTCGATCTGTGCCTCGGTCATGCCAATGCCGGTATCGCTCACGGAAAACTCGACGAACTGGCAATCGGCAGTGTCCTCCAGAACGCGAACCTGGACAGCGACCTCGCCCTTGTCGGTGAACTTGACGGCGTTGTTGCAAAAATTGATCAGGATCTGGCCGAGCCTGAGCGGATCGCCGCGGAAATGGGTCGAGACCGTGGGCTCTACTTCGAAGATCAGCTCGAGCCCCTTGGCCGAGGCCTTCTCGCTCATCAGGTTGCCGACATTCTCAAGCACCTTGTCGAGATCGAAGTCGATGTTTTCGATCGACAATTTGCCCGCCTCGATCTTCGAGAAATCGAGAATGTCGTTGATGATGCCGAGCAGGTGCTGGCCTGAGCTCTTGATCTTCTGCACGTAATCGCGCTGG
The DNA here is from genome assembly GCA_049579665.1 of Methyloceanibacter sp. GTDB lineage: Bacteria > Pseudomonadota > Alphaproteobacteria > Rhizobiales > Methyloligellaceae > Methyloceanibacter. The sequence continues at coordinate 637 of JBAUOI010000404.1, read as the reverse complement.
CGCGGGGTGAGGTCGGTCTTCAGGGCGAGGTGCGAGAGACCGATGACAGCGTTCATCGGGGTCCTGATCTCGTGGCTCATATTGGCGAGGAAGATGCTCTTGGCTTCGCTCGCCTCGAGCGCCGCGGCAGTCGCCTTCTCTAACTCGGCCTTCGCCAACTCGGCTTCGTGCTCAGCCGCCTTGCGCGCATCGATATCGCTCCACGAGCCTACCACCTCGACCGGGTCGCCGTTACGGTCGCGGATGAGGTGCTGCTCGTCCATCACCCAGATGTAGGAGCCATCTTTCTTGCGGAAGCGGTACTCGGCCAAATGCTCGTAGTTCTTGAACAGCTCGACCTGCTTCGCTTCGACCTCCGGGAGATCGTCGGGATGAACGTGCGACCGCCAGAAGTCGGGGGTGTGCAAATACTGATCCGGGCTGAAGCCCAGCATGTGCCCAATGTTGGCACTGACGAAGGTGGGCGCGAAATCACCGTACGCGGCGAAACTGTAGATCACCGACGGGGCCGCTCCCAGCAAGAGGGTCAGTCGAGACCGCGCGGTCTCCCGCTCCGCCTCGGCCTCCTTGCGCTTGGTGATGTCGGTCCATGAGCCGACGATCTCGACGGGCTCGCCCTTGGCGTCCCGCACGATTT
>JBAUOI010000403.1:0-6728 GCA_049579665.1 Methyloceanibacter sp. | reverse complement strand
GGTGTCGCTCATCATTGCCGGGCTCGCCGCGCAAGGCGAAACCATGATCGGCCGGGTCTATCACCTGGATCGCGGCTTCGAGCGCATGGAGGATAAGCTCGGCCAATGCGGCGCCCAGATCGAGCGGCTATCGAGCTAGGGGTCGCCCGAAGTTGACAGTTTCATGTCGTGGCGTGGCGTGCTAACCCCTACGCCGTAACGAGTTTTGGCCACCGCTCCCGCCATGAAACCGCTCAAGCTGATCGCCCTCGACGAGGAGGACCTCGCCATCGTGTCGTCGCATCTTCAGGATGCGGTGATGCGGGTCGGCGACATGGCTTATCAGCCGTCGAAGAAGCGCTTTGCCGCCGTGCTCAACCGCTTCGACTGGGAGGCGGTGCAAGGCGGCAGCGGCAAGGACTATAAGCGGCGGCGCAGCGCCCTCAGATTCGAGCGCGTGTTCGGCGCGCAGCTCAAGAACATAAAGCCGAGCGCCGAGGAGAGGGTGCTGTCACTGCTCGCCGTGCGCTTCGAGCCCGATGAGGCTCCGGCCGGCAGGGTCATGCTCACTTTTTCCGGCGACGCCTCGATCCAGCTCAAGGTCGAGTGCATCGAGGCCGAGCTCAGGGACCTCGGTCCCGCCTGGAGCACGCGGTCAAAGCCAGAGCACCCGGGCAACGAGCCCGGCGTCTGAACGCGATTCCCCATATGGCCGCGTGGCTCAAGACCGCTGATGCCGATTTCGAGGACCGCTTCAAGGTTCTGCTCGGGCTGAAGCGCGAGCAGGCCGCCGATGTGAACGCGGCGGTCGCCGCGATCGTCGCCCGCGTGCGCGCCGAGGGCGACGCGGCATTGATCGAGCTCACGCGCGAGTTCGACGATCTCGACCTGCGCAAGGTCGGCCTCAAGGTGACGGCGGCCGAGATCGACGCCGCGCACGGGAAGGTGGAGAAAAAGACGCGCGAGGCGCTCGAGCTGGCGCATGACCGCATCCTCGACCACCACAAGCGGCAACTGCCGAAGAACGACCTTTACACCGACAAGCTCGGCGTCGAGCTCGGCACCCGCTGGACCCCCGTCGCCTCGGCCGGGCTCTATGTCCCGGGGGGCACGGCGAGCTATCCGAGCTCGGTGCTGATGAATGCCGTGCCGGCCAAGGTTGCCGGCGTCCCGCGCATCGTCATGGTGGTGCCGGCGCAGAAAGGCGCGCTCAATCCGCTCGTGCTGGTCGCGGCCAAGCTGGCGGGGGTAAGCGAGATCTATCGCGTGGGTGGCGCGCAGGCGATCGCCGCGCTGGCTTATGGCACGGCGAGCATCGCTCCGGTCGCCAAGATCGTCGGGCCCGGCAACGCCTATGTCGCCGCCGCCAAGCGCCAGGTGTTCGGCCAGGTCGGCATCGACATGGTGGCGGGCCCGTCCGAGGTGGTGGTGATCGCCGATGCCGACAACGATCCGGCCTGGATCGCTTCCGACCTGCTCGCCCAAGCCGAGCACGATACCGCCGCGCAAGCGATCCTCATCACCGACGATCAAGCCTTCGCCCGCGCGGTCGAACAGGCCGTCGAGGCGGAACTTGCCGTGCTGCCCCGCGCGGCGACAGCGCGCGCGAGCTGGCGCGATTTCGGTGCGGTGATCCTGGTCAATCGCCTCGACGAGGTGCCTGCTCTCGCCGACCGGCTGGCGCCCGAGCATCTCGAGATCGCCACCAGCGATGCCGATACGCTCGCCTCCCGCATCCACGATGCCGGCGCCATCTTTATCGGCCGCTATACGCCGGAAGTGATCGGCGACTATGTGGCCGGCTCGAACCACGTGCTGCCCACGGCGCGAAGCGCGCGCTTTGCCTCGGGTCTCGGCGTGCTCGATTTCATGAAGCGCAGCTCGACGTTGAAGCTCGATGCGGACAGTCTCGCCGCGCTTGGGCCGGCGGCGATGGCACTGGCGGAAGCCGAAGGGCTCGACGCACATCGTCGCTCCGTCGCCATCAGGCTCAATCCGAGAGACTAGGCCATGGCCGCCCTGGACGACGATGAGGAGCAGCTTAATTGGCCGGAGGCGGCGCGCCTGATCGAGGTGACGCTGGATGACGCCTCGATCGGCCGCAACAATACCGAGGTCGAACATGAGCGCGAGGTCGCCATCTTCGATCTGCTCGAATGCAACCGCTTCGCGCTGGAGGGTCACGACGGGGCCGGGCCCTATACGCTGCGGCTCTCGCTCGCCGACAATCGCCTCGTGTTCACCGTTGGCGATACCGAGCGGGCGCCGATCCAGCATGTGATGCTGTCGCTCTCGCCCTTCCGCCGCCTGGTGAAGGACTATTTCCTGATCTGCGAAAGCTATTACCAGGCGATCAAGACGCAGCCCGCTTCCAAGATAGAGGCGATCGACATGGGGCGGCGCGGGCTGCATGACGAGGGTAGCCGCCTCCTGCAAGAGCGGCTCAAGGGCAAGATCGCCGTCGACATCGCCACGGCCCGCCGCCTGTTCACCTTGCTCTGCGCGCTGCACTGGAAGGGCTGATCTCTTGGCGGCAGTGGGCGATCTGCCAGGCGCGGTTCTCTTCGCCTGCAACCACAACTCCGTGCGCTCGCCGATGGCCGAAGCCATCCTCAAACATCTCGCCGGTTCGCGCGTCTATGTGGATTCGGCGGGCGTGCGCGCCGGCGAGCCGGACCCGTTCGCCGCGGCCGTGATGGACGAGATCGGCATCGACCTTTCCCGCCATGCGCCGAAATCGCTCGAACAGCTCAAGGACGGCTCGTTCGATCTGATCGTCAGCCTTTCGCCGGAGGCGCATCACAAGGCGCTTCAGCTTTCGCAAGGCTTCGCCGTCGATGTCGAGTATTGGCCGACGCCGGATCCATCGCTCGCCGAGGGCAGCCGCGAGCAGATCCTCGACGCCTACCGCTCTTTGCGCGACACGCTGTTCCGCAAGATCAAGCAGCGCTTCCCGCTGATGGGCGCCGCGGGTGTGTGAAGCACATCCGCGTATGTTGCACGCGCCTGCTGCTGCCGCGATGGGGGCGGCGGCAGGCCCACGAAGGACGTCAGCCGCAAACTTTGGCTGAGCTTGTGCAGATCGATACACCCTTGCTGCTACACACTGTAGAGCGGTGTCCGACGCTGACGGCGCCAAGGCCATTCTTAGCCGCCCAGTGATTGATCCTGTTAGTCAGGTGCTTGAGAGATCTCGCCGAGGCCGTCGCTTCATCGAGGCCGCGTCCCTTGGCCAATATAGCGTTGCAGCTCCGTGCCTGAACCGGTTGTGAGACTGCGGTGAAAGCGGCTATCGCGGCGACTGCCGTGCTGACAACGAAAAACTTGCGAAGCATGGTTCTCTCCATTTCTGGCATGGATGCTCTTCGCACAAGCGGGGCCTCAAACGAGGTTTTGCCGCGCATGCAGCATAGCGCAGATAGCGGGCTAAGCTGATCGAATTTGATTTTTCGCCTTAAGCAAAAACGTCCGATGATACCGTCTATCATGAGTACACGGAGCATCGCTCGCCAATGAGCCGAGAGATTACCTTGTTGCTTGCCGGCGACGCGTTAATCACGTGAGCCGTGGTCGCATGTGCGCGAGGCCGACTTTCTCGGCTTGATAGACGAAATTCGCGCCGCCGACGTGGCGATCGCCAATCTCGAGACCGTCATCCATGAGTTCAAGGGGCACGCCCAGGCCGACTCAGGCGGGACGTATATGGCGTCACCGCCGCAGATTGCCGCCGAGCTGAAATGGGCCGGCTTCGACATGCTGGCGCATGCGAACAACCACGCGTTCGATTACGGCGCGTCCGGCATGCTGGAGACGGTCGAGCATGTCGAGCGGGAGGGCCTGATCATCGCCGGATCGGGGCGGGACCTGCAACGTGCGCGCGCGCCGCAATATGTCCGGTGTGACGGCGTCAGGGTGGCCTTGGTCGCCATGGCCGCCGATTTCGTCAGCTACGGCAAAGCCTCCTGTTCGCGGCCCGATCTGCACGGGCGCCCGGGGATCAACCCTCTCAGGGTTGTCAGCGAGAGGTCGATGACGCTCCGGCCTCTCAAGGCCGCGAAGCGTGCATGGGAATATTGCCGGCGTGTATTGCGGGCCCCGGCGTGGCGCGCAGCCACGGATTTGGAGATGGCCGTCTCCTGGGGCCAGGAGGTTGCCCCGACCGACGCAAAGGCCAATCTCGAGTTCATCGCCGCGGCTGCGTCGAATGCCGACATCGTCGTGGTGTCGATTCACGCGCATCGGGACGGCAAATGGCTTGGGCGATTCGCCCATCAAGCCATCGAACGGGGCGCGAGCGTGATTGTTGTGACTGGTCCCCACCACGTTCGCGGCGTCGAGCTCCATCGCGGCAGGCCGATTTTCTACGCGATGGGGGATTTCGTTTACGAGCCGGAATATGTCGCGCGGCTTCCGGCAGAGGCCTATGAGCGGGTGGGGCTTGCGGCAGATGCGACAATTGAGGAGCTAAGGGGAGCATCTCGCCCGGGACCCCTAGCCAGACTCCGAGAAGATCGTCGGGTTTTCGAGGGCTTTGTCAGCTTGATTTCCTTTGCGGGCGGCAACCCCGCCCGAATTCAGCTGATCCCGATCGACCTGCAATTCGACGGCGGCAGCGAACGGCGCGGCCGGCCGAAGCTTGCCTGTTCGGAACTCGGCGAGCAGATCATCGCGACGGTCGCGGCCAGATCGAAGACGTTCGGCACGCGCATCCGCTATGACCGGCTGACCAATCGCGGTGAGGTCGTGCTTGCAGACTGATGGAGGTTAGAACGGAAGGGTCGACTTGATGCCGCCGGCATGCTCCTCGATCAAATCGCTGAAGCGGCCGATTCGCGCCTTTCGCGCGTCAAAAGCAGTGGACAACTTTTGCAAGCGGGGGTCGGGTTAGCGACAGCATCTAGGCTGGCTGCCGAGAAGGGGTGAGTTCGTCAGAGCCATCCCAGGAGAGCTCCAATCAACGCTATGCACAGGAGCAGGAGAAAGGGCTCCAAGACCCCTATCGCCCACGGGTCATCGTTCACCCAGTTCGCTATCAGTCGCCGCATCGCGGACCTCAATAATCAAGAACTGCCAGCCAGCCTCTCCGAATCGAGAGACCGGCTGGCCATGGCTATCGCAGCTTACGGGCCGCGATGCGTTGCTGGCTGTGCCTGCCTCGGGGGGCAAACGGCCGCCCCGCACCATTTGTCGGGTCCGCCCCCGCCCGCGACGGCGATGCTCGAAAACGGGGCTACGGTTGCAGTGCCGAGCGTCAGCGTTGCTAGTGCGAGCATGATTGCTAGTGACGTTTTCATGTTGGCGCTCCTTTTCCGATCGTCAATGAACGACCCTTCTCAAGGGTGAGCTCAGAAGCACTCTGAGCCCGAAGGAGAGCCTGAATCATTTCTTGGATTTGCGATGTGGCCGATGCCACAACATTGGCAATTTTCTCTCGGCAATCGCCTCGCTGTGGCTGTCGCGAGCCGCTTGCGATCCGGCGCACGATCAGTCCCGCTATGGCGCCTAGCGGACATAGCGGTCAGTTGAGGGCTGCCGATGCTAAACTGACTGCCTAGATCACGACGACGCCGGAGGGTCGCTATGCAAGAAGCGCGGATTGAACTCCTGCAGCGCATGCCTGTTTTCGGCGGTATCCGGGCAGACATCCTCCAATTTCTGCTCGGCTTGTGCCCGGTCGTGTCCGTGCCGGCGAACGAAGTCTTTTTCCGCGAACATGACCAAGCCGACGCGATGTTCGTCCTCGAAGCGGGCAAAGCCGCGGTGCTGAAATCATGGCACGGACAGGAGCACTTCCTGCGAACGCTCAAGGAGGGCGACTGCTTCGGCGAGATGGCCGTGATGGACCTCTGTCCACGCAGCGCCTCGGTCCGCGCTATCGAAGACTGCACCGCAATCCGGCTTTCGGCCGCCAATCTTTACCAGGTCTATGCGCGGGATCTGAAACAGTTCGCGCTGATCCAAATGAACATGGGCCGGGAAGTGTGCCGGCGGCTCCGAGAATCGGACAATCGGCTGTTTCGTGTGCGGATGGGGCCGCAGGAGGCGGACACCGAACATGTTTTTCTGGCCGACTGAAGGTGCCGGAGCCGTGCTCTCGTCCCTATGCCAGGCGTTCGCGCGGCCGATGATGTTTGGCCGTTTAGGGGCGAGCGAACGCTCGACGCTCCTCAAGCGCTGTTTGGTCGCTTCCGAGAGCTGACGTTTTGCTTGCCACGCGAACGAAAAGCGAGCGGCCTTGCCGGGGTAAGCGAATGTTTATCCCTTTGGGGAAATTCTCGAAGTATGAAGACGTCGATACTGCTCATTGAGAAAATCATTCGCGCCAAGACGGCTTTGCACCTCAAGCTCGTCGCGCACCGAAACTGCGGGAAGATCGACATCGGAGGAGGGCGCGTGGACGACTTGATCGCAGAGGTCGATGCTGGTCTTTCGAGGTACGACCGGATGCTCGTCCTTTTCAAGAATGAGATTGCCGCTGCAGTTATGGAGTCGGCCGAAACGGACGCCGAATAGGAACTCCGACCGAGCGTGTCGTCGATCGAGAGCTTTCTGGTAAAGCGTGTCCTGGTCGAGGGGACCGGCTTCGGGGTCGCGGCCCCCATTCGCCGGCTCGATGTCCGCTTCTGGCAGCAAGCGGAAATTCTACCCAAACCTTATCCGGCGCGACCCTAGTCCCCGTCATGCCCGGACTTGATCCGGGCATCCACGCCGTGACGGACTGAGCAAGTGGATGCGCCAGTGGACTGGAT
>JBAUOI010000402.1:0-3817 GCA_049579665.1 Methyloceanibacter sp. | reverse complement strand
GCACGGCCGACAGGCCGCCGATGATCGCGCCGTCGCCGATCGAGACATGCCCGCCCAAGGTCGCGCCGTTCACCAACGTGACGTTGTCGCCGATCTCGCAGTCGTGGGCGATGTGGGAGCCGATCATCAGAAAGCAATTGGCGCCGACTTTGGTGGCCATATGGCCCCGCTCGGTGCCTGGGTTGATCGTGACATGCTCGCGGATCAGCGTGTTCGCACCGATGGTGAGGGTGCTCGGCTCATCGTGAAACTTGATGTCCTGGGGCGCAGTCCCGAGCGACACGAAGGGAAAGACCTTGCATCCGGCGCCAAGCGTCGTGCGGCTGGTGATGGTCGCGTGGGAATGCACGACGACGCCGTCGCCGAGCTCCACATGCGGGCCGATCACGCAGAACGGACCGATCTCGACATTCGTCCCGAGTTTCGCGCCTGGATCGACCAGGGCGGTCGCATGAACCTTGACCATGCTCGCCCTGACTAAGTTTCGACGATGACTGCGCTAACCTCGGCTTCGGCGACGAGGTTGCCGTCGACATGGGCTTGCGCCCGGAAGCGCCACACGCGTCCGCGGTTGCGCATTTTTTGCACGTGGTAATAGACCGTGTCGCCGGGTACCACGGGTCGTCGGAACCGCGCTTTGTCGATGGCCATGAAATAGACGAGCGGCGGTTCCTTGAACTCCTCGATATGGCGCATGCATAGAGCGCCGGCGGTCTGCGCCATGCCTTCGATGAGGAGCACGCCGGGCATCACCGGATTGCCGGGAAAGTGCCCTTGAAAATGCGGCTCGTTGGCCGTCACATTCTTGATGCCCGTGGCCGAGCGGTCGCCATCCATGTCGACGATGCGGTCGACCATGAGAAAAGGATAACGATGCGGCAGAAGCTTCAGGATGTCGGTGATCTCCGCCTTCCCGAGTTTCGATTTCACTCCGCTCTCATTCATCAACGACGGCTCCTTGGACAAGCGCCGCGACCTGGTTAATCCCCGGTCCCGTTTCCACCCTCGTCCTGATCAAGCTTCAAATCCTTACGTTCGGCAAGCTTTTGCAACAGCGTCAGCTCGCGGAACCAGAGACGCATGGGCTTGGCGGGGGTGCCTCCCCATCTCACGCCCGGCGGTACGTCGCCCCGCACGTTGCTGCTCGCCGCAATCTTGGCGCCAGCGCCGATCCTGACGTGGCCCACGACGCCAACCTTGCCGCCGAGGGCTACGAAATCGCCAAGCTGCGCGCTTCCTGAAATACCGGTTTGAGCAACGATGATGCAATGCCTCCCAATCACCACGTTGTGCCCGATTTGCACGAGATTATCAATTTTCGTGCCCTCCCCGATCACCGTATCGCGCAGGGCGCCCCGGTCGACGGTCGAATTGGCGCCGATTTCGACCCCATCCTGAATGATGACGCGGCCGATTTGCGGCACTTTCAGGTGGCCCGTCCTGCCCATGGCGAAGCCGAAGCCGTCCTGGCCGATGGCCGTGCCAGCATGGATAATGACATGATTACCGATCAGGGCGTGGGTCACCGAGGCATTCGGCCCGATATAGCAGTTCCGCCCGATATGCACGCGGTAGCCGACGATGCTGCCGGCCGCAATCGTCGTCCCCTGCCCGATATGCGCCTCGGGGCCGATTACCGCCCCGGCTTCCACGCTGGCGCCTTGTTCGAGCCTGGCGGTCGGATGGACCTGCAAGGCGCCGCCGGGCGCGGCCTTCGGCTTCAGCGCATCCGGATAAAACAAGAGGAGAGCCCGCGCGAACGCTCGATAGGGCTCCGGCGTCACAAGGCACGCCGTGCCTGGCGGCGCCTGGTTGGCGAATTTGGGTGCGACGAGGCAGGCGCTCGCGCCGGTGGCGGCGAAGGCCGCGAGATATTTCGGATTGTCGACAAACGAGAGGTCGCCCTCGCCCGCGTCGTCGATAGGTCTCACATCCTTCAAAGCAAGTTCGAGATCGGCGCCCTCGGCGAGCTTGGCGTCGGTCGCGGCGGCAACAGCCCCCAAGGAGAAGGGGCCGGCACGCTCGAAGAAGCCAGGATGTTCCATAGAAGTCTCAGCGGCGCGCCGCGACATGAGCCATGACGCGAAGCCATAACCGGAAATCGCTTGCTTTAGAAGTTCGTTGAAGCGCCGAAGCGGAAGACCTCGGTCTTGTCGAAGTCGGCCTTGAGCAAGGCCTCCGCGATATCGGCACGGAGCGGCCCGAGCGGCGACTGCCAGATGATGCTGAATCCGGTGGACATGCGCACATCCGCGGTATCGAAGATGAAGCTCCCCTCCTGATTGACGGCCGACACCGCCAGGGCGCCCGGCTCCCAAAGAGAGCCGGCGTCGACGAAGAACGCGCCCTGCATACCGATGCTGTCGGGGACGAACGGGAAGGGGAAACGCACCTCCGCTGTGGTGGCCCAGAAGAACTCGCCACCGAGGGAGTCGCGCGAGCAATTCTTCACGCGGTCTCCGGTAACAGGATTTTGGCAGGCATCGCGTGGGCCGTAGCCAGCGCGCTCGAAGCCACGAATCGTCTCGCCGCCCTTGAAGAAGAGATCGGTCAAGCGGACATCTTCTCCACCCCACCCTGTGACCGAACCAGCCTGTCCACGACCGACCAGGGTGATTTTGTTGGTGATCGGATAGTAACCGCGAGTGTCTACAACGGACCGGAAGTAATTCACGTCGCCGCCTACACCAGCCAAGTCTTGCGAGAATGACGAAAAAACACCGCTGGTCGGAGAGTTGGGGATATTTCGCGTATCGTACGCAATGGTGTAACCAATGCTGGAGACGTAGGAAATTCCTTCCGATTGCTTTACGGCGAGAGACGCGTTGTTGGCCACGTCGAAGATTTCCTCGCGTTCGAATCTATACCGCAAGCCCATTTGCGTGTTGTCGTAAATCGGAAAGCCGAGTCTGAGATTGCCGCCGGTGTCCTGCTGGCTGAACGAGGCAACACTCTGAAGATCGACCTCTTTGTGGAATATGTCGAAGCCCGCGGCGAGATTGCGATCGAGGAAATACGGCTCGGTGAAGCTGAAATCCACCTGCGCGCGATCGAGGCTTCCCGAAAAGCCGAGCCTGACATACTGGCCTTTGCCCATCAGATTGCGCTCGGTGATGCTGACATCGCCGATGATGCCTTCGCTGGTGGAGTAACCGGCGCCGAAGGACAACTCGCCGGTCGGCTGCTCCTCCACCTTGACCAGGATGATTACCCGGTCAGGCGCGCTGCCGGGCTGGGGTTCGACCTCCACGGTTTTAAAGAAGCCAAGCGCACGCAGTCGCTTGCGGGCCGCTTCGACCAGCAGGCGGTTGAAGGCGTCGCCTTCGGCAAGGCGGAATTGACGCCGGATGACGTTATCCTCGGTGCGAAAATTGCCGACGATGTCGATGCGCTCGATATAGACGCGCGGGCCTTCGTCGATGACGAAGGTGATATTCATAATGTGGTCGATCTCGTCACGATCGAAGCGCGGTTTGACCTGGCCAAAGGCGTAACCTTGCAGAGAAACGCCGATGGTCAACGCTTCGACCGTCTTTTCCACTTTCTCGGCATTGTAGACGCGGCCGCTCCTGGCGAGGATGTATTTGCCGAGGTTGTCGATATTGAGCGATGGTAGCGCGCTCTCGACATTGGTGGTGCCAAACCTGTAACGCTCGCCTTCGTCGATGGTGAAAGTAATGAAGAAGCCGCGGCCGTCACGGTCGAGATCGGCGGTGGCTGATATGATCAGCGCGTCGGCATAGCCGTTCTTCATGTAGAACTGGCGCAGCAATTCGCGGTCGAGGTTGAGCCGGTCAGGATCGTAGATGTGGGTGTT
>JBAUOI010000401.1:0-6096 GCA_049579665.1 Methyloceanibacter sp. | reverse complement strand
GTGCATTACGCGCCGGGATCGGCCGACGCGCGGACCATCGTGCTCAAGCTCTGCGAAGAGGCCGGCGCCAAGCTCGTCACCAAAGGCAAGTCGATGGTGAGCGAAGAGATCGGGCTCAACGAGCATCTCAAGACTGCCAAGATCGACGTGGTCGAGACCGATCTCGGCGAATATATCGTCCAGCTCAGGGGCGAGCGGCCGAGCCATATCATCGCGCCGGTCATCCACCTCAGCAAAGAGACGATCGAGCTCGAATTCCGCCGCAAGCACGAGCGCCTGCCGCGTGAGCGGCGGCTCGACCGGGCGGAATATCTCGTGGCCGAGGCGCGCGCGCTGCTGCGCGAGAAGTTTCTTGCCGCAGACATTGGCATCACCGGCGCCAATCTCCTGATTGCCGAGACGGGCTCCTCGGTGATCGTCACCAATGAGGGCAATGGCGATCTGACCTCGACCTTGCCGCGCATGCATATCGTCGTCGCCTCGATCGAGAAGATGGTGCCTACGCTCGAAGACGCATCGACGATCTTAAGGCTGCTGGCTCGCTCGGCCACGGGACAGGAGATTACCACCTATACGACGTTCGCGACCGGCCCGCGCCGCGAGGGCGATCCCGACGGTCCAACCGCCTATCACGTCATTCTGCTGGACAATGGACGGAGCGAGATGCTCGGCAACGAGTTTGCCGACATGCTGCGCTGTATCCGCTGCGGCGCCTGCCTCAATCATTGCCCGGTCTATGGCGCGATCGGCGGCCATGCCTACGGCTCGATCTATCCCGGGCCGATGGGCGCGGTGCTGACGCCGCAGCTCGCCGGCATCGACCGCGCGCGCGACCTACCCTACGCTTCGAGCTTCTGCGGGCGCTGCGAGGAGGTCTGCCCGATGGACATTCCCCTCCCCGACATGATGCGGGCTTGGCGGGAACGCGACTTTGCGCGCGGCAACCCGCCCCGCTTCGAACGCCTCATGCTGAAGCTGTGGGCCATCGCGGCAAAGCGGCCGCGCCTCTACCATGTGCTGGCCAGCGTGATGACACGCATCCTCGCAAGGCGTGCGGGCCGGCGGGGGCGATTGAGCCGGCTGCCGCTGATGCAGGCTTGGATGTCGGTGCGCGATCTCCCCGCCCCGCAAGGCAAGACGTTCCAACAGCTTTACGCGCGGTCGCGACGGCAGGACCCTGCATGAGCGCTCCGGATGACGCACGCTCCATCGTCATGGGACGCATCCGCGCCTCGCTCGGCGTGGCAAGCCTGGACCGGGCGCGCAAAGCTTCCGTCGAGCGCCGGTTGGAGCGCCATCCGCGCAACACCATTCCTGGGCGCGCCAAGCGGGGCCGCGTCGAGTGTGTGGCGCTGTTCACCGAGATGCTCGCCGCGCAAGGCGCCGACGTGCGACCTATCCTGACGCGCAAGGAGGCGGTGGCGGCGATTGCGTCTTATCTCGGCACCTGCAATTTGCCGCCGCGCATCCGCATGGGCAATGATCCGGAGCTTGCCGCGCTGCCGTGGCGCGACGCCTGGGACATCGAGCGTTCGATCGGGCCGGCGGGTCCCGGCGACCGGGCCGCGTTGTCGCACGCCGTCGTGGCCGCGGCGGAGACGGGAACCTTGTTCCTGGTGTCGGGCCCCGAAAACCCAACCACGCTCAACTTCCTGCCCGAGGCCCACGCCGTCCTGATCGACGCGTCGGATATCCTCGGCTCCTATGAGGAGGCTTGGGACCGGCTGCGGGCGATCTATGGCAAGGGCGCGCTGCCGCGCACCGTGAATCTGATCAGTGGGCCGTCGCGGACGGCCGATATCGAGCAGACCATCGTCAGAGGCGCCCATGGGCCTCGCCGGCTATTGGTGCTGATCCTGGGCTAGAGAGTGGGCGGCAGCATGCTCCAGGCGTGCAAAGCTGGCGCGCGGCTTTGCTTCCGTTCCCGGAATGCTTCGGTTATGGTGCAACGCACTCACCCGCCACGGGCGAAGATCGGAAAAGCCGGCATTGCAAGGCCGGTACGGGGTGGCCTTCAATGCGTCTGGCCGTATGGCTGATCGAGCGTCCTCGCTGGTTCAAGCGGACACTCCTGATCCTCAACGACATCGCAATGCTGAGCATCGCGCTATGGGTCGCCTATACGCTCAGGCTCAGCCAGCTCTATGTTCCCGGAAGCCTCGATAAATGGGTCCTGCTCATTGCGGCTCCCATCATCGGCGTCACCGTCTTCTATATGCGGGGGCTCTACAAGCTCGTGACTCGATTCATCGGGCCGGAGGGCACCACCCGCATCTATGTGGCGGTGATCATCGCCACGGTGTTGTGGGCGCTCGTCGTCTATATGAGCGGGGTGAAGGATCATCCCCGGTCGGCGGTGGTGATCTACGGCCTGATCGCCGCCGGTCTCATTCGCTTGAGCCGGCAATGGGCGGGCGCGGCGCTGCTCTCGGCCGCGCCGCAGCATAAGCCGGTGAGCTTCGATGAGCGGAAGCCGGTGATCATCTATGGCGCCGGCACGATCGGCATCCAGCTGTTGCGCGCGCTCAACGAGGCCGGCGGCTATAAGCCGGTCGCCTTCATCGATGCCAATCCCTCGCTTGCCGGCCAGTTCGTGCATGGCCTGAAAGTGGCGAGGCCCGAGAAGATCGCCAAGCTGATCGCCGAGGAGAACGTGAAGGAGGTGCTGCTCGCCACGCCGTCGGCATTGCGCAGCGAGCGGCGCGTCGCGCTTCGGGCGCTCGAGGCGTTTCCGGTGGTGGTGAAGACGCTGCCGGCGCTCGAGGAGCTCGCCTCGGGCCATGTCCAGGTGAGCGACCTCAGGCCGATCGACGTCGAGGATCTGCTGGGGCGCGATCCGGTCATCCCCAATCTCGAGCTTTTGACCGCCAATGTGCGGGGCAAGGTGGTGATGATCACCGGCGCCGGCGGCTCGATCGGCTCGGAGCTGACCCGCCAACTGTTGCGCTTGGGACCGAAGATACTGGTGCTGTTCGAGCTGTCGGAGGTCGCGCTCTACGAGATTTCGCTGGAGATCGAGGAGCTCAAGCGGCGGCTACACCAGGAAGAAGACGTCGGCGGCTCGACCCCGACCGCGGTGACCGGGGTGCTCGGGTCGGTGCTCGACCGCAAGCTCGTGGCACGCACCATACAAGAGGTTGGCGTCGAGGTGATCTATCACGCCGCCGCCTACAAGCACGTGCCGATCGTCGAGATGAATCCGTTTGCCGGCTTGCAGAACAATACGTTCGGCACGCTGGTCGTCGCCGATGTTGCCAAGGAGCTTGGGGTCGAGCGTTTCGTTCTGGTCTCGACCGACAAGGCGGTGCGACCGACCAATATCATGGGCGCGAGCAAGCGCCTCGCCGAGCAGATCCTCCAGGCACTCGCGCAGGAGCGCAACACCTCCACCATCTTCACCATGGTGCGGTTCGGCAATGTGCTGGATTCGTCCGGCTCGGTGGTGAAGCTGTTCCGCAGCCAGATCCGCAATGGCGGGCCGGTGACCGTCACTGATCGCGAGGTGATCCGCTATTTCATGTCTATTCCCGAGGCTGCACAACTGGTGATCCAGGCCGGTACCATGGCGACCGGCGGCGAGGTATTCGTTCTGGAGATGGGCACGCCGGTGAAGATCGACGACCTCGCCCGCACCATGATCCGCCTCTCGGGGCTGGAGGTGCGCGACGACAACCACCCCGACGGCGACATCGCCATCGAATATGTGGGCTTGCGGCCCGGTGAGAAGCTCTACGAGGAGCTTCTGATCGGCGAGAACACGACCGGCACCAGTCATCCGCGCATCTTCAAGAACTCGGAGCCGATCGTGCCCTATGACGAGCTCGCGGCGGTGTTGGAACGGCTCGAAGACGCGATCCACAGGATGGACGAGGCGGAGATGCAGGACGTGCTGCGCGCGACCGTCGAGGGCTATGTGCCGGCTGCCGGCGCTCACCCTATCGCGGGCAAGGGCGAATGGCAGCCCGCCTCGCGCACGCTTCACTGACAGGCATGCCGGAATCTCAGTCCGCGCTTTGGGGCGCCTTGGTGATCGGGGGATGTGCGGGCCTCTCGGCCCTGCTGATCGCGTTCCTGCGGCCGATCCTCATGCGGCATCTGCTGGCGCACCCGAACGACCGCTCCTCGCATAAAATCGCCACGCCTCAAGGCGCCGGACTTGGCGTCATGGCGTCGGTGTTCGCCGGCTGTGCGTTCGGTGTTGTCTTCTGGGTGGATGGGAGCGAGCCGAAACTGCTCGGCGTGCTGGTCGCAGCAGCCGGGCTCACCCTGCTCGGCGCCATCGACGATGCGCATTCGCTTTCAGTGTGGTCGCGCCTGCAAGGGCAATTCCTCGCGGCCATCGTGGTGGTCGGCACTCTGCCGGGAGATTTCCGGCTGTTTCCCGGCCTGATGCCGGCGGGCGTCGAGGATGTGCTGTTGGTGCTGGGCATCGTCTGGTGCGTCAACGCCGTCAATTTCCTCGACGGTCTCGACTGGATGATGGTGGCGCAGGTCGTGCCGATGACATTGGGGATTATCGTGCTGCACGCGCTTGGCGCGGTACCTCCCTCGGTCGCGCTGCTCGCGCTCGCGTTGCTTGGTGCCGTGCTCGGCTTCGCCATCTTCAACAAGCACCCGGCGCAGATTTTTCTCGGCGATGCCGGCAGCCTGCCGATCGGTCTCGTCCTCGCCTTCATGCTGATCGTCGTGGCGCAGAGCAATCTTGCCGCGGCACTGCTGCTGTCGCTCTACACGCTGGCCGACCCGACGGTCACGCTGTTCCGCCGCATGGCCGCGAAACAGCCGTTTCTGTCGGCGCACCGCACGCATTTCTACCAGCGTGGCGCCACCGCCGGCTTGACCGTGCCGCAGGTGACGACACGCATCTTCTGGCTGTGCCTGCTGCTCGCCGCGCTCGCCGCCGTCACGGCTGTGGCGGATAAGCTTGCCGTCGATCTGCTGTGCCTCGGACTTGGCGCGGTCGCGACCGCGTTAACGCTCTATGCGCTCGGCAAGGGACACTAGACATGACGCGACGCGTGCTCATCACCGGCGCCTCCGGCTTCATCGGCAAGTCTCTGACCAAGGCGCTTGCCAAAGCGGGCTGGCAGGTCAGGGCGGCTGCGCGCGATCCGGGGTCGATCCCAGCGAACAGCGGGGTAGAGCGCGTGGCGATGCCGGACCTCGCGCAGCCGGCCGACTGGTCGGGTCTGTTGGACGGCGCCAGCCATGTCGTGCACCTCGCCGGCATCGCGCACGGCCCGGGGTCGCTCTCAGGCGCGCTCTACAGCCGCATCAACGGTGAGGCCGTCGGCGAGCTCAGCACCCAGGCGCGCGGAAAGATCGAGCGGCTGGTATTCATCTCATCGGTCAGGGCGCAGGTCGGCGTATCGGCAGAGCACATCATCACCGAGAAAGACCCAGCGCTGCCCACCGACGACTATGGGCGGGCCAAGCTGAGGGGTGAGAAGCTGCTCGCGGCGAGCGGCGTCCCCTTCACTGTGCTCCGTCCCGCCGTGGTCTATGGCAAGGGCGTCAAGGGCAATATCGCGGCGCTCGCCACGCTCGCCAGGACGCCGATGCCGCTCCCTTTCGCCCGCCTCAACAATCGCCGCTCCTTGCTCGCGCTCGATAATCTTGCGTCGGCGGTCTCGCTCGCGCTCACCGCCAGGGAGGCCGGGAGCGGAACCTTCCTCGTGGCCGATGCCGAGCCGATCAGCGTCGCCGACATGGTCACGTCGATGCGCGAGGGGCTAGGGCGCCCCCCTCACCTCGTCACCGTGCCGTCGGGCGCCATCATGCGACTGATGAAGTCGTTCGGCAGGGAGGCCGATTGGGAGCGCATCTCCGGAAGCTTCGTGATCGATGCCTCCAAGCTCGCGGGCCTCGGCTGGCGGCCGGAGGTCGCGGCAAGAGAGGGCCTCGCGCGCATGATGCGCGCCGAGAACGGCGCCGCCTAGGACGCGATCAACTCATCGTAGAGGTCGATGGTCTGGCGGCCGATCGCCTCGGCCGAGAATTTCTCCACGACCAGGGCTCGCGCATTGGCGGCAAATCTCTGCCGCATCGCTGCGTCGCCGGCGAGCTTGGCCATGGCATCAGCCAAGGAAGCGGCGT
>JBAUOI010000400.1:0-1796 GCA_049579665.1 Methyloceanibacter sp. | reverse complement strand
CCCACCCCGTGAGCGTGTTATAGCGTAGCCCCCATAGAGCCGGTAGGCCAGTCGCCGTTGAGGGTGCGACAAGGTCGCTGACAGGAGAATTAAGCATGCCTGAAGGGTCCCCAACTTCTGCGCGCATCGAGACCGATTCTCTTGGCCAAATCGAGGTGGCCAACGACAGCTATTGGGGCGCCCAGACCGAACGCTCGCGCCGGAATTTTAGGATCGGCGAGGAAAAAATGCCGAAGCCGATGATCCGCGCCATCGCGCTGGTCAAGAAGGCGGCAGCCCTCACCAACCACGAAATCGGCCTGCTCGAGGCGCGGCTGGCAAAGGCAATCGCCGCCGCTGCCGACGAGGTGATTGAGAACAAGCTCGATGCTCATTTCCCCCTGGTCGTCTGGCAAACCGGATCCGGAACCCAGAGCAACATGAACGTCAACGAAGTCATTGCGAACCGC
Source organism: Methyloceanibacter sp. (assembly GCA_049579665.1). Taxonomy (GTDB): domain Bacteria; phylum Pseudomonadota; class Alphaproteobacteria; order Rhizobiales; family Methyloligellaceae; genus Methyloceanibacter. Next base: position 1,347 of record JBAUOI010000400.1, on the reverse strand, counting down.
GCAAGCGAATTGCTGGGCGGTGCTCTCGGTTCAAATCGCCCGGTACAACCAAATGATCACGTCAATCTCGGTCAATCCTCCAACGATGTCTTTCCCACGGCCATGCATATTGCCGCAGCTGAAGAAATCGCCTACCGGTTCAACCCTGCGCTTTCCCGGCTATACCAAGCGCTCAAGGACAAAGCTGAGGCGTTTCAGGACATTCTCAAGATCGGCCGTACGCACCTCCAAGACGCAACGCCACTCACTTTAGGGCAAGAATTCGGCGGCTATGCGGCGCAGATCGATCACGACATCGAACGCGTCAAGCTCACGCTCCACGGCCTTTATGAGCTGGCCCAGGGCGGCACGGCGGTGGGGACTGGGCTGAACACCAGCCCCCTGTTCGCCGAAGCCTTCGCCGCCAAAATCGCGGAGATGACCAAGCTTCCCTTCGTAAGCGCCGAGAACAAGTTCGAGGCGCTCGCCGCGCATGACGCGTTCGTGTTCGCGCACGGCGCGCTCAACACGGTGGCTGTGTCGCTGTTCAAGATTGCGAGCGACATCAGGCTGCTGGGTTCGGGTCCGCGCTCCGGATTCGGCGAGTTGATCCTACCCGAAAACGAGCCCGGCTCGTCGATCATGCCCGGCAAGGTGAACCCCACGCAGTGCGAGGCGGTGACCATGGTGGCGGCGCTAGTGATGGGCAACAACACGACCATCACATTTGCCGGAAGCCAGGGCCATCTCGAGCTCAACGTGTTCAAGCCGGTGATCGCCTACACCATGCTGCAATCGATCAGGCTGCTGACCGACGTGGCCGACAGCTTCCGGGAGAAATGCATTGTCGGCATCGAGCCCGACCGGGCGTGCATCAAGGATCACATGGAGCGCTCGCTGATGCTGGTCACGGCGCTTGCGCCCTCGATCGGTTATGACAAGGCAAGCGAGATCGCCAAGGCGGCGCATAAAAACGGCACGACCTTGCGCGAGGAGGCGGTGCGTCTCGGCCATGTGAAGCCCGAGGAGTTCGACCGCCTCGTGCGGCCCGAGAACATGGTCGGCCCCAAGCGCTAGGCATGGCGCAGCCCCGCAACAAGCGCTCGCTCAGCATCACGCGGCACCGCACGTCCATTTCGCTCGAGGACGAGTTCTGGGATGCGCTGCTTAAGATCGCGCGCGCCGACGGCAAGTCTGTGGCGGCGCTGGTCGGCGAGATCGATAAAAGCCGAAGCGGCAAGGCACGCCCGCAGGTGGGCCTGTCGGCGGCGATCCGCGTCTATGTGCTGGAGCGCATGAAGCGCGGCGAAGCTTAACCGCCGCCGAAGATGGGTATGCCCTTCTTCCAATCGTCAGGCGCTTCAGGCT
>JBAUOI010000399.1:0-1736 GCA_049579665.1 Methyloceanibacter sp. | reverse complement strand
GAGCATCTGATGTTGCTCGATCTCGGCCGCAACGACGTGGGCCGTGTGGCCGAGGTCGGCAGCGTGCGCGTCACCGACTCGTTCTTCCTCGAATATTACAGCCAGGTGATGCATATCGTGTCGAATGTCGAAGGCAAGCTGGCTGCGGACCACGACGCCGTGGACGCGCTGATGGCGGGTTTCCCCGCTGGCACCGTGTCGGGAGCGCCCAAGGTGCGGGCGATGGAGATTATAGATGAACTCGAGGACGAGGCGCGCGGACCGTATGCGGGCTGCGTCGGTTATTTCTCCGCCGACGGCGAGATGGATAGCTGCATCGTGCTCCGGACCTCGGTGGTGAAGGACGGTGTCATGTATGTGCAGGCGGGAGCGGGCGTCGTCGCCGATTCAGTGCCTGAGCGCGAGCAGGCCGAATGCGTGAGCAAGGCGCGCGCGCTGTTCAAGGCCGCCGACGAGGCCGTACGCTTCGCCGCACGCGCCAAGCGCGGTCAATGAGCGGCCGATAGATCCCGATGCTCACCCTGTTTCTTCTTCGCCACGCCAAATCGAGCTGGAGCAATCCCTCGCTTCCCGACCGCGACCGGCCGCTTGCCACGCGCGGGGTGACCGACGCGCCGCTGATGGGGAAGGCCATGGCCGAGCGCGGCATCGATCCGGACATTGTGCTGTGCTCCTCGGCGCGGCGCACGCGTGACACCTTGGCTCTCGTCCTGCCCGAGCTTCGCGTCGAGCCGAAGGTGGTTTATGAGAACGCGCTATATCATGCGGCGCCAGAGGCGATGCTGGAGATGGTGCACGCCATTCAACCCGGGGCCAACCGCGTCATGCTGGTCGGCCACAATCCGGAGATTCAATCCTTCGCGCTCGATCTCGTGGGCTCGGGCGCAAAGCATTTCCGGGATCGTCTCAGGACCAAATATCCTACGGCCGGCCTTGCCGTGATCAATTTCGCGGCCGGCTTGTGGAAGAGCGTCACGGTGAATAGCGGGACGCTGAACCTGTTCCTCTCGCCCAGGGATCTGCGCAGCTAGCCCCTGGCGCCCCGCAAATCCTTGACGGGGCGGGCGCCGCAAGCGTAACACCACCCCATGCTGACGCTGATCGATAATTACGACAGCTTTACCTACAACCTCGTCCATTTCCTCGGCGAATTGGGCGCCTCGACGCGCGTCTATCGCAACGACAAGGTCAGCGTCGATGAGGTCCTGGCCGAGGCGCCGGAGGCCATCGTGCTGTCGCCGGGCCCCTGCGATCCGGACCGCGCCGGCATCTGTCTCGAGCTGATCGAGCGCGCTGGGCTGGTGGTGCCGATCCTCGGCGTTTGCCTCGGTCATCAAGCCATCGGCCAGGTCTATGGCGGCCGCGTCGTGCGCGCGCCGACCCTGATGCACGGCAAGCTGTCGAAGGTGCATCACACCGGCAAGGGCCTGTTCGCCGGCTTGCCGCAGGATTTCTCCGCCACGCGCTATCATTCGCTGGTGGTCGAGCGGGCAAGCCTGCCCGAGGCGCTGGAAATCACCGCCGAGACGGCCGATGGCGTGATCATGGGCCTTCAACACAAGCGCTATCCGGTGCATGGCGTGCAGTTCCATCCCGAGAGCATCGCGTCGGAGCACGGCCACCAGCTGCTCGCCAAGTTCCTCGACCTCGCCCGCGTCGAGCGGCGCGCGCGCGGCGGCACGCAAAGAGAAGCGGCCGGTGCCCTCTAGCCCCGCGCTTGCGGGATCAGCAACGCC
>JBAUOI010000398.1:0-3548 GCA_049579665.1 Methyloceanibacter sp. | reverse complement strand
CCGCAGGCCAGATCCGGTGCTGTTGCAGCGCATGGCGAATGCGTTGCGGCACCGCGGGCCCGACGATGATGGTTTCCTCGTCGCGCCAGGAATCGGCCTTGCTCATCGCCGTCTCAGCATCGTTGGTCTCGGCAATGGACGCCAGCCGATCTTCAACGAAGACCGCACCGTCGCCGTCGTCTGCAACGGAGAGCTGTTCGAGCACCCCGAGCTGAGGCTGGCGCTGGAGGCGAAGGGGCACGTGTTCGCAACGGACACCGACACAGAAGTCATTGTTCACCTCTACGAGGAGTATGGCGAGGAGTTCATCCACCGCCTGCAAGGTCAATTCGCCTTTGCGCTCGTCGACCTGCGCCGCCGCATCGCCCTGCTGGCGCGCGATCGCGTCGGCATCTGTCCCCTGTTCATCTCCCGGCAGGGCGACACGCTCTATTTCGGCTCCGAGATCAAGGCCCTGCTCGCTTCCGGAGCCGTCGCGCCGCAGGCCGATCCGCGCGGGCTTGACCATCTCTTCACCTTCTTCGCCCTCGGCGGCAGGCGCACCATGTTCCAAGGCGTGCAGGCGATCGCGCCGGGACATTATGTGAAGATCGCGTTCCGCACCGACGGCGGGGTCGCCCAGCCGGCCGAGCGCAAATATTGGGATTTCGACTTCCCCGATTGGGGCGACGAGGACGATCCGGGCGATGCTGCCGCCATCGACGCCTTCGAGCAAACCTTTGCCCGCGCGGTCGAGGTTCGACTGCGCGCTGACGTGCCTGTGGTCGGCTATCTCAGTGGCGGCGTGGATTCGGCCTATGTGCTGGCGACCGCCGCGCGCGTGGCAGGCCGGCCGCTGCCCAGCTTTACCATACGCGTGACCGACCCCGCGTTGGACGAGTTGGAGGAAGCGGTGGAGGCGGCGCAAACGATCGGCGGCGGTCGTCCCACCGTCGTCGAGGCTGGGCCCAGTCTTATTGCCGACGCCTATGCCACCCTGGTCGCCGCGGCTGAATGCCCGGTGCTCGATACCTCCTGCGCGGCGCTGCTCGCGCTGTCTGGCGAAGTGCGCAAGCAGGGTTACAAGGTGGTGCTGACCGGCGAAGGCGCCGACGAAGGCTTCGCCGGCTATTTTTGGTTCAAGATCCGCGAGGCCGCACGTCTGCTGGATGTCGGCGACGCGTTCCGCCCGAGCACGGCGATCAGCCGAGTCGCGCGCAAATGGGCGGCGCGGAATGTTTCCTTCGGGGAGTTCGCTCACATCGATGGCCTGATCGGCGGCCCGCACGCGCAGTCGATCCTCTACAATCTCGTGTCGACGTCACGCACGCGCTACTACAGCGATGCCATGAGGGAGGAGCTTGGCGGTCACGTGGCTTACGAGGATCTCGGCCTCGACCTCGATCGCATGCGCCGCTGGCATCCGCTCAACCGCTCGCTTTATCTCGGCTACAAAGTTCAGCTCGCCGGGCTCTTGCTCAGCCAGAAGGGCGACCGCGTGTCCATGGCTAACAGTGTCGAAGCGCGTTACCCGTTCCTCGACGAGAATGTGATCGCGCTCGCCTCGCGCCTTCATCCCCGCTTCAAGCTGCGCGGCCTCCTCAAGGACAAATATCTGTTGCGCCAGGCCGCGGGCCGCGTGCTGCCGAAGGCGGTGGCCGAGCGACCCAAGCTCATGTTCCGGGCGCCGCACGCCGAGACTTTTCTCGCCCATCCGCCCGCCTTCGTGCGCGATCTTTTGAGCCCGGACAGTCTGGCGCGGACCGGCTATTTCGATGCGACGGCAGTCGCCCGAGATTCCGCGGCGATGGCGCGAGGCGTGGACAAGAAGGAGCTCGGGACCTTTGCGAGCTTCGGTTTGGGAGGCGTCGTCGCCACCCAGCTTTGGCACCACCTCTATCTCGGCGGCGGCCTGTGCGACCTGCCGGAGGTCAATGCAGATGCCACGCCCGTCTCGACACGCGCCGTGGCTTGATTTGCGACCGAATTGTCCGCACGCATTAGTTTGACTTGAAGCAGGCTTCGGCCTCGTCGGCGAGCTTCCGCGTGAGCGCGCCGGCGCCGATCCCGGACGGCGGCACGGCGCCCTGCCCCGACCAGAACCAGGAGAAATCGCCCGATCCCTTGGCTTCGGCAGCCTTGCGCAGCGGCGCAAGCGCGGGCGTGGCGAATGGATAAGCGGGGTGCGCAGGATCGATCGGCCCCTGCTCACTGATGAAGCGATTCAAGAGTCCGCGTGCCGGCCGGCCACTCAACACATCGGTGATGACAGTCTCGCGGCCGGGCTCGGCCAGTGCAGCTCTGTGCAACGCCGAAGTCGTGGCCTCGGGGCAGCAGAGATAGGCCGTGCCGATCTGCACGCCGGCGGCGCCCAGAGCGAATGCGGCGGCGATGCCGTTCGCATCGCCGATGCCGCCCGCTGCGATCACCGGCACCTTCACCGCCTCGACGATCTGCTGCACCAGCGCGAAAGTGCCGATCTGCGTCGCCACGTCGGTCTCGATGAACATGCCGCGATGTCCACCGGCTTCGGCGCCTTGCGCGATGATGGCATCGACGCCGCGCTCGGCGAGCCATAACGCTTCGCGGCGGGTCGTCGCCGAGCAAATGACTTTGCAGCCGGCCTGCTTCACGCGCTTGACCAGCTCCAGCGCGGGGAGGCCGAAATGGAAGCTCACCATTTCTGGCCGCAAATCCTCCACCACGGCGCAGGTGGTTTCGGTGAAGCGATAGATCGTGGCCTTGAGCGGGGGCTTCGGCATCTCCGCGTCAAGCTCCGCGTAATAGGGCGCAAGCCGCTCGAGCCACGCCGCCTCGCGCGCAACATCTTGCTCAGGCTCGGCATGACAGAAGAAATTGAGATTGATCGGCCTGCCCGTCCGTGACCTGATCGCCGCCACACCGTCGCGGACTTTGTCGTCGGTCAGCCCGGCGCAAGGAAATGACCCGAGGCCTCCGGCCTCCGCTACGGTAACAGCCATATCGACGCCGCAAGAATTCGCCATCGGCGCCTGCACGATCGGCAGTTCCACGCCGAACAAATCGATCAGCCGTCGGTCAGGCCACGCCATTGTTCTCAGCTCTTGGAATCCCGGCGCTTGCCGAGCAGCCGCAAGCGCAGCGCGTTCAGCTTGATGAAGCCGGCCGCATCCTTCTGGTCGTAGGCGCCCGCGTCGTCCTCGAAGGTGACGATCTTGTCGGAGTAGAGCGACTTCGGCGATGACCGGCCGACGACGATGACATTGCCCTTGTAGAGCTTGAGCGTGACCTCGCCCTCGACATGCTCCTGGCTTTTGTCGACCAGCGCTTGCAGCATCTCCCGCTCGGGCGAGAACCAGAAGCCGTAATAGACGAGTTCGGCATAGCGCGGCATCAGCGAGTCCTTTAGATGCATCGCCTCGCGATCCAACGTGAGCGACTCGATCGCCCGGTGCGCCACATAGAGGATAGTGCCGCCCGGCGTTTCGTAAACGCCTCTGGACTTCATGCCAACATAGCGGTTCTCCACCAGATCGACCCGGCCGATGCCGTTGTCGCGGCCAAGCTCGTTGAGCCGCGTCAGCAGAGCC
>JBAUOI010000397.1:0-2750 GCA_049579665.1 Methyloceanibacter sp. | reverse complement strand
TGCTCGCCGAGGGCGCCGGCATCCTCCTGCTGGAGGAGTACGAGCACGCCAAGGCGCGCGGCGCGCCGATCTTTGCCGAGTTGCTGGGTTACGGCATGACGGCCGATGCCGCCGACATGGTGAACCCTTCGATCGACGGGGCCTCCACGGCAATGCAGATGGCGCTCGATGACGCCAGCCTCGCGGCCTCTGACATCGATTATGTGAACGCGCATGGCACGGCGACCGCCGTCAACGACATCAACGAAACCCGCGCCATCAAGCGGGTGTTCGGCGACGCGGCGAACAGGGTCTCTATCTCGTCGACGAAGTCGATGCACGGCCAGTGTCTCGGCGCCGGCGGTGGCATCGAGGCCGTCGCCGCGATCAAGGCGCTGGGTGAAGGCTTCGTGCCGCCGACGGTCGGCCTTGATGAGCCCGATCCCGAATGCGATCTCGACTACACGCCGAATGTCGGCAAGAAGCGCGATATCAATTACGCCATGTCGAACTCCTTCGCCTTCGGTGGCCTCAACGCGGTTCTCGTGTTCGGCCCGCCGCCGGCCTAAGCCACTCCCGGCTGCTTCCCTCCGTGCGATCTGCACGCCGGCTTCTGGTGCTCGGTCTTGTCGGGCTCCTGAGCGCGCTCGCGGCCTATCTCATCGTCAGCTATGTGCGGGAGTCGCGGCAGGCGAATGCGATTGCCGTGCATGCGGAAGAGATCTTCCGCTCTCCCACGAGCTTCGTCGCCGGCAACCCGAATGGCGATGTGAGCGTGGTCGCCTTCTTTGATTACAACTGCCCCTATTGCCGCGAAGGCACGCCCGCGCTCAGGAAACTGCTGGCCGAAGACCGGCAAGGTCCGCCTCGTGCTCAAGGAGCTTCCCGTCCTCGGACCGGAGTCGGAGGATGTGGCGCGCATCGCCCAAGCCGCCATCGCCCAAGGCAAATATCTCGAGCTGCATGAACGGTTGTTCGCCGAGCGCGGGCGGGCGACCAAGGAGAAGGCGCTTCGCATCGCCTCTGAGCTAGGCCTCGACACGGCAAAGCTCGAGGTCGACATGGATAGCCCCGGCGTCGAGGATGCCATCGCCGCAAATAAGCGGCTTGCCGATCGTCTCGAAGTGGAAGGCGTGCCGTTCTATCTCGTCGGCGACAGGCCGCTGCCGGGAAGCGGGGAAGACCTTTATGCCGTGCTGACCGCCGGCGTGGCGGATGTGCGGCAGCATGGCTGCCAGGCGGTTTGCTAAACCTGATTAGACCGCTGATCGGCCTCAGTCGGCCATCGCGACCGGCACCGCAACACCGCCGGCAACCGCGCCTAAACCCGCCCCGATGGGTCCGCCCACGGCAAAGCCGGTGACCGCGCCCACGCCGACGCCACTCGCGACCTTCTGGGTCATGGTGCAGCCCATGGCGCCGGCGGCAAGCGCGGCCAGCGCCAGATACGCAAATACACGCTTCACGGCAGCCTCTTCCCCCAACCCGCACTGCCTAAATATGGCCTAGAACCGCTTAAGCGAGTGAGGCAGGCGGGACGGAGGGGAATGAGCAGCCCCTAGCAGCGACGCATGGTCACCGCTTGGGTCGACGTCATGCCGATCGCACGCGCGGCTCCGTGGGAGAGGTCGAGCGTCATCCCAGCGGTAAATGGGCCGCGATCGTTGATGGTGACCCTGACGCCTTTGCCGGTGCGAGGATTGCTAACGTAGAGGCAAGTGCCGAACGGAAGCGATTTGTGTGCGGCCGTTAGACCGTTGGGATTGAACGGCGCCCCTGACGCTGTGCGGTGGCCTCTCAGTTCTTCCCCGTACCACGTGGCCATAACGCGAGTGTCGGCTTGAGCCGCCGTGGAGAGGGCGAGCAACGACAAACAGGACATGAAAAGACGGGTCATGCGAAATTCCTCCATAATCACAGCGTTACGGGGGATAGACCGCATGAAATCGGCATTCGTTCGGCCTGGCCCGGGCCATAAAGGGGCAGGGCTGCCTTTATTGGGACGGCTAGATCAGGCCGAGGCCGCGGAAGCTCGTGTGGCCCTGTTTGCCGACGATGATGTGATCGTGCACTAGAACGCCGAGCGGCGTGGCCGCCGCCACGATCTGCTTGGTCATTTCGACGTCGGCCCGCGACGGCGTGGGATCGCCGGAAGGGTGATTATGCACGAGCCCGATGGCCGTCGCCGAGAGCTCCAGCGCGCGCTTCACCACTTCGCGAACATAGACCGGAGTATGGTCGACGGTGCCGGTTTGCTGCACCTCATCGGCGATAATCTGGTTGCGCTTGTCGAAAAACAGGATGCGGAACTGCTCTTTGCTGGCGAAGCCCATCGAGGCGCGGCAATAATCGAGCACCTGGGCCCAGGACGAGAGCACCGGCCGTGCCAGCACTTCGCTCGCGCATCAGCCTGAGCGCCGCAGCGCGCACCAGCTTGAGCTCGGTGATGGCGGCTTCGCCGATGCCGGGAACCTCGCGCAACAGCTCCTCGGGCACGTTCAGCGCCTCGGCGAAAGTGTCGAAGCGGGCGATCAGCGCCTTGGCGAGCGGCTTTGTATCGCGCCGCGGCGCCGCGCGGAACAGGATCAGCTCGAGCAGCTCATAGTCGGGGAGGGAGTCGGGGGCGCTCGCGGAAGCGTCGTCTTAGCCGCTCGCGATGGCCGAGATAGTGTGGCTTGCGCATCCTCGAAGCCCATTCAACCTTCGCTCGATTGACGCCCGTAGGGAGGACGGTCCAGCCCCCGCGGCGAGACCGTGAATACCTCACAGCC
>JBAUOI010000396.1:0-2480 GCA_049579665.1 Methyloceanibacter sp. | reverse complement strand
GCCAGCTTGATCGATAGGGCGTTTCGAGGCTATTGAGGTTAGCCAGCACGTAATCGCACTGAATCCAACCTGAAAAACGCACGGCGAGCCATCAGGATGCTTCCATCCAAGGCGTCGCTTTGCGGTTTAGTGACGAGGTCGCGGATGCGGGGTGGCAACCACGGCAGCAAAGGCTCGGCGAGGCCTCCGACTAGGCTAATCGCGGGCGCGCCGGCATCGGCAAGCCGGTCAATAATAGCCACGGCAGCATCCGCAGTTTCCTGCACCAGGGTGATGGCTAGGGGATCGCGCAACGACGCATATTGGAGCACCAGCGGAGCGAGTTCGGCATAAAGAGCAGGTGTCGCTCGTGATGCAAAGCGGACGATCTTGGCCGGGTCCCCGCCAAAACGGTCGAGAATAGCCGCAGACAGCGCCGTCTCCTCCGTGCGACCGTCAAAGGCCCAAAGTGTGCGGCGGAGCGCTTCCCGACCCATTCTTTGACCGCCCGCCTCGTCCGATACGTCGGCACCCCATCCCGCAACGCCTATGCGCCGGTCGTTGATCAAGGCTAGACCACAGGAACCGGTGCCCAGAATGACGATTGCGCCATCGCCACCGTGATGGGCTCCCAGCCACGCAGCATAGGCATCGGTCTCGAGCATCATCGATGCGAATGGCATTTTTTCCGAGAGCAAGCGGTCGCAAGCGCTCTTAATGCCAGCGCCTGCCAGGCCCAGTCCCGCATGCGAATGTTGTAGGGTTTTCTCGTCTAGCGCGGCAGAACGAAGAGCCGCCTCGCAGGCCAATCGGATCGACTGCAGTGCAAGTCGGAAATTGGAATGAATATTGGCTGGGCCACTTTCGCCCTCGCCGAGCAAACTCCCATCCATATCGCGGATGCGGGCGCGGCAAGAAGTGGCCCCTCCGTCAATACCTATGAAGAAGGGCTTCGACATCAGTGTAGAAAACAGTGCCGTATGATGGTTAACGCGACACCAACAACGGGCCAAAGATGGCCAGAGTAAGTCAAAGCGCTCAACACCTATCAGACTCACATTTTCGCGGCGAAATCAGAATAGACAGGGTAGCAGCGCACTTGTGATGATGTGCCAAAGATTTGTTCTGGCTGACCATTACCACAATTGATCCCAATATTGCTCCTTTATCGTCATGAAATGAGCGCCTTTTTCTTCGAATCGCATTCTTCCCTCCCAACATCCCTAAGGAGCCAAGAGTGCGGACTCGACGCCTGTTGTTCGTGTTTGCGTTTATTCTCCTAGGCGGCTCGACACCTCTTTATGCCGCGCTCGGCGACTCCCCCAGTTGTCTTCTGCCGGCAGCCGGACAAGGGACGACGAAGATCGTCGACGCCAATCTGCCCATCAGCAAACTGCGTGAGGCAATTCCAAGCTACGACGCCGAGGAGCGCGACTACTTAATTAGGACGATCGCCTTTGAGGCCTCCGGTGAGCCCGAGGAGGGCAAGGCAGCCGTTGCCCACGTGATTCTCAATCGCAAGTGGAGCGGTAAATGGGGTGACAGTATCAAAGACGTGGTGACTCATCCCTGGCAGTTTGAGCCATGGATGACGAGACGGAGGGAGATGGAGAGACTTTCGCCGAATGATCCTCGCTATCAAAGTGCGGCCCAAATTGCAGATGCCGTTCTTACTGGACAGAGGGCTGATCCTACCGCGGGCGCAACACACTTCCTTAACCCGACGATCGTTCGGCAGAGGCGAGGCGGTTCACTGCCGTCATGGGCGCGCGGCGAGGGACAGCCTATCGGCAGGCACACCTTCTATTCGCCGAACGAGGGGGCCGCGCCGCAACCAGCCGTGTTGTCCATAGGTTTGATGGCGAGCTCGGCGTTCGTGCTGACGCCCGAAGGAAGAGGAGAAGCTGCAACCCGCGTTGATGGCACATGTGGACAGCAAGCACTTACCGCGCGATCGCCTGACTTGCCTATGGACGACCTCGTGCAACTCGATGCAAGGTAAAAAGTGTTCAGACATGACCGTCCCTCAGCCCTGCAGACTGCGACCCCTTTTGTGCGGCTCGCGCAGAAACCGTTTTGCTTAACTTGCCCCCCGAGCCTCGCGTGAGCGAGTGCAAACACGCAACGGGAGCAAGGAACGCCAGGCGCCGAGGGAGTAATAACGTCATGGACCGTATCCGCATTGTCGGCGGCCAGCGTTTGACCGGCACCATACCCATCAGTGGCGCCAAGAACGCTGCGTTGCCTTTGATGATTGCTAGCCTTCTCACCCGCGAGACGTTGACCTTGCATAACGTGCCGCGGCTTGCCGACGTCAATCTGCTGGCCCGCATTCTCGGCAATCACGGCGTCGATGTGACCATCGCCGGCAAGCGGTCGGGCCAGCGCACCAGCGACGGCCAGACCTTCAGGCTCACCGCGCCCGAGATCGTCGACACCACGGCGCCTTACGAGATGGTGGCCCGCATGCGGGCGAGCTTCTGGGTGCTTGCGCCGCTGGT
>JBAUOI010000395.1:0-5926 GCA_049579665.1 Methyloceanibacter sp. | reverse complement strand
GGTCAGGGACCGCAATCCCCAATACTCGGTCTTGCCGACCGAGCCGCCTTGACCCTCGAGGATCTCGCGGAAGCTCTGCAACAAAGCTTCGACCTGCTGCGCGGAAATATCCTGCCGCGCCAGGAATACATGCTCGTAAAGAGGCATGGATTGCCCTTCCTTCATCCTTTGCTCCGGCGCGAAGCCTCGCATGGGCGCTTTAGAAGGAAAGGCCCAAGAGACGACCCAGAGAGCGGAGACACGGGAGGGCGGCGTTTCACGCCTACCGCTTTGTAAGCGGTTCTCCGTTCAGCCTCCGACCGGAGCGGTTGCTAGTGGCGGACTTATAAGACTTCGGGCGCGCTTTGCAAGGCCCGGCGAGCGCCCCAAGCCTATTGCGGGGCCGACTGGGACGTGCAGTCCGTCGGCTTGTTGTCTGTCACCGAGAAGGCCTTGCAATTGCTTTGCGAATGGACCTCGATCACGCTGACCTTGTCGAGCGGCGCGTCTTCATAGTCGACGGTGAAACTGACGGGCGTGACGACCTGGATGGTCATGTCCTGCGGCGGTCGGCCCTTGGCGTCGAAGGCGAAGATGAGGTCATGGGGATCGCCGATGCGCGGGGTGAGCTGAAGCTCGCTGTAATTCGGCGTCGGCGCCGAGGCGTTAACCGTGATGCTGAGCGCGGGCGGGTTCGTCTTAACGACGACGCTCACGTTTTCTATCGACACGAGTTGCACGAGGGCAGGGTCCGGGGGCAGTTTCGACTTCCAGGGCCAGGGCAACGGATCGGCGGCCAACAGCGGCAGGCTTGCGATCATGACCGCCATAAAGGCGGTCAAACCGCCGGCGAGGGCTTTGGGGGTCATGTGCGCCTCCTTCATTCAAGACTCGATCAGGCTGCCTGTCGAACCCGGTTCTAGCATGCAGGGTTGCGGCCATGCGTTATCTTTCTGGTTGGCGTGGTTGTCGCACCGGCCCGGCACGCTTTGCTCTCGATCAGGACACCGCGAGCCCTCGCTTGACAGAAAAGATTGAAACAGTGTCTTTGGCCGGGACCTTCGTCCCCACCCATCGAGAGTCATGCACGGGCTATGAGCATCGCTTTCATCTTTCCCGGACAAGGGAGCCAGGCCGTCGGCATGGGGGCGGAGCTCGCCAAGGCCTATCCGTCAGCGCGCGCCGTGTTCGACGAGATCGACGCGGCACTGTCGCAGAAGCTGTCGCGGCTGATGTGGGACGGCCCCGAGGGGGAATTGACGCTGACCGAGAATGCCCAGCCGGCACTGATGGCCGTGTCTCTCGCCGCGATGCGCGTGCTGGGCGACAAGGGGCTCAAGCTGCCGGCCAGAGTTTCGTATGTCGCGGGCCATTCGCTCGGTGAATATTCGGCGCTTGCCGCTTCGGGCGCGCTCAGCCTCGCCGATACGGCGCGGCTGCTCAAGATCAGAGGCCGCGCCATGCAGGAGGCGGTGCCCGTCGGCCAAGGTGCGATGGCGGCTCTGCTCGGCGCCGATCTTGCGCAGGCGCAAGAGCTGGCCAAGGCCGCCGCCGAGGGCGAAGTGTGCGAGGCCGCCAACGACAATGCGCCGGGCCAGGTGGTGATCTCGGGCGCCAAGACGGCCATCGATCGGGCGGTGACGCTGGCGCCGAAATTCGGCGCCCGCCGCGCGGTGCTCCTGCCGGTAAGCGCGCCGTTTCATTGCGCGCTGATGCGGCCTGCGGCGGAGGCGATGCGCGAGGCGCTTGCCAAGGTAACCATCAATCCGCCGTCGGTTCCGCTGATCGCCAATGTGCTCGCAACACCGATCTCGGACCCCGAAGCCATCCGGGCGCGGCTGGTTGAGCAGGTGACCGGCATGGTGCGGTGGCGGGAGACCATGTTGTATCTGAAAGCGAACGGCGTCGGCACCGTCTATGAGATTGGTGCGGGGCGCGTGCTCACCGGCATCGCCCGGCGCTTCGAAGGCGTCGAGGCGCGCAGCATCGGCACGCCGGACGAACTCGAAGCCGCGAGTATCGCGCTTGCGGCTTGAGGGCGCTCAACAACAAGGAGAGGCTTCGATGTTCGACCTGACAGGAAAAGGAGCGCTGGTGACAGGCGCCACCGGCGGCATCGGCGGGGCCATCGCCAAGGCTCTGCATGGTCAGGGCGCCAGTGTGGCGATCTCGGGCACCAAGGCCGAGAAGCTCGACACTCTCGCCGCCGAGCTTGGCACACGCGTCTTCGCGTTGCCGTGCGATCTGCGCGACCGGGCGGCGGTGGTGAAGCTCGGCGAGGAGGCGGACAAGGCGCTCGGCCAGGTGGATATTCTCGTCAACAACGCCGGCATCACCCACGACAATCTCTTCATGCGCATGAAGGACGAGGAGTGGGACGACGTCATCGCCGTCAATCTGACATCGGTGTTCGTGCTTACCCGCACCATCCTCAGGAACATGATGCGCCGCCGTTCCGGGCGCATCGTCAACATCGCCTCGATCTCGGGCGTGCTGGGCAATCCGGGGCAGGGGAACTATGCCGCCTCGAAAGCGGGACTGGTCGGCATGACCAAGTCGCTCGCCCGCGAGGTGGCGAGCCGGGGCATCACCGCCAATTGCATCGCGCCGGGCTTCATCAAGACACCCATGACCGACGCCTTGACCCCAAAGCAAACCGAGGCTATTGCCGCCGCCATTCCTACCCAGACCTTCGGCAAGCCTGAGGACATCGCGGCCACCGTGGTCTTCCTCGCCAGCAATGAGGCGGCCTACATCACGGGCGAAACCGTGCATGTGAACGGCGGCATGGTGATGGTCTAAGCCCTTGATAGACAGAGATTTGAAGCAATGACTTCAGCAGATTTGGCAGTTTTTTTTCAAGGGTGGGGGCTTCTGGCAAAGTCGGGTAAAGTGTGCTACCCAAACGGCCGCTCGTTGGGGGCTTGACAAACGACAATCCCGCCGCGATCAACCCGCTGGAAAACTTACCGCTCGGGGGTGTGTTGGGCCATGAGCCGGCAGCTCGGGAGGGACGTGCGAGGCTTAAGGTACTGACTAGAGCAAGGGACGGTGAGGCGGATATGAGCGATATCTCGGAGCGCGTAAAAAAGATCGTGGTGGAGCATCTCGGAGTCGAGGCCGATAAGGTCACCGAGAATGCAAGCTTCATCGACGATCTTGGGGCCGACAGCCTTGACACCGTCGAGCTGGTGATGGCCTTCGAGGAAGAGTTCGGCTGCGAGATCCCCGACGATGCCGCCGAGACCATCCTTACCGTCGGCGATGCGATAAAGTTCCTGGAGAAGAATACAGCCGCTTGATGCGGCTTCGCGCCGGGACAGACGCGCCCGTCGTGACAGGCAAAGCCCGCGAACGGCTCGAATAAGGTTCTCCCGCCAGGATCACCGCGAAGGCGCGATGCGACGTGTCGTCATCACAGGCTTGGGTCTCGTCTCGCCGCTCGGCTGCGGCTACGAGACCACATGGGAACGCCTGACCTCAGGACATAGCGCGACACGCCGCGTCGAGAATTTCGACGTCTCCGATCTCGCCTGCCAGATCGCCTGCCAGGTCCCGCGTGGCGACGGTTCGAACGGCAGCTTCAATCCGAGTGATTGGATGGAGCCGAAGGAGCAGCGCAAGGTCGACGAGTTCATCGTCTATGCCATGTCGGCGGCGACGCAAGCCCTCAAGGACGCGGGCTGGAAGCCGACCGCTTACGAAGACCAGATTCGCACCGGCGTATTGATCGGCTCAGGCATCGGCGGCCTCCAGGGCATCGAGAAGACCTCGCTGCTGTTCGCCGAGAAGGGTCCGCGCCGTGTCAGTCCGTTCTTCATTCCCGGTCGCCTGATCAATCTCGCCGCAGGCTATGTCTCGATCGAACATGGGCTCAGAGGCCCGAACAGTGCCGTGGTCACCGCTTGCTCGACGGGCGCGCATGCCATCGGCGACGCTTCGCGGCTTGTCGCGCTCGGCGATGCCGATGTGATGCTCGCGGGCGGCACCGAGTCGCCTGTGTGCCGCTTGGCAATCGCGGGTTTCGCCGCCTGCCGCGCGCTCTCGACCAATTTCAACGATCAGCCCGAACGCGCCTCGCGGCCTTATGACCGCGATCGCGACGGCTTCGTCATGGGCGAGGGAGCCGGGGTTGTCGTGCTGGAGGAACTCGAGCACGCCAAGGCGCGGGGCGCGCACATGTATGCCGAGATCATCGGCTACGGATTGTCGGGCGACGCGTTCCACATCACCGCGCCGGCCGAGGACGGCGACGGCGCCTATCGCTGCATGGTCGCGGCGGTGAAGCGCGCCGGCATCGATCCCGCCGATATCGACTATATCAACGCGCATGGCACCTCGACGCCGATGGGCGACGAGATCGAACTGTCGGCGGTCGAGCGACTGTTCGGCAATGCCGCCGGCAAGGTCTCGATGTCCTCCACCAAATCCGCCATCGGCCATCTTTTGGGCGCCGCCGGCGCGGTCGAGGCGATCTTCTCGGCGCTGGCGATCCGCGACAACATCGCGCCGCCCACGCTCAATCTCGACAATCCGTCCGTGGCGACGGCCATCGATCTCGTACCGCATCAGGCGAGGCGCCGCACCATCGATACGGTGCTGTCGAACTCGTTCGGATTTGGCGGAACCAATGCCTCGCTGATCTTGCGCCGTTGCGATGCGTGACGCGCCTTCTTGAGAACCTCCCTTTCGCCATATTTCGACTTCAAGTGCATGGAATCGTTGCGCGTGGGGCGTGTTGGCCATGTCTTTGACCAGGGACTTTCAAGCCACGGCGAACGATAACGACGACCGGATCCAGGCCGGCGCGGCTGGACGGCAGCTCGCGGTGCTGCCGCGCAGCCCGACCGAGGCGCTTCAGCCGATGCGCCCGCCCGAGCCGCCGGACCGGGATGAGCCCGATCCCGATCCGCATCCCTTCCTGCGCATGCTCGACGGGCTGGTCACCTTCTTCTTTTTGCTGGCGTGTTTGGCGGTCGGCATCTTCTTCTGGGTGAAGGTGCAATTCGACCAGCCGGGACCGCTCGCCACCTCGACCGTATTCGTCATTCCCAAGGGCGAAGGCGTGAGCGCCATCGCCGAGCGGCTCGAGCGCGACGGCGTGATCGACGACCGCCGCGTGTTCATGACCAGCATTCTCTATTTTATGTATCTGAAGGGGCAGGGGAGCCTGAAAGCCGGGGAATACGAATTCCGCAAAAATGCGAGCATGCGGCAAGTGCTCGATACGCTGGTCGAGGGCAAGTCGATCGAGCACAAGGTGACCCTTGCCGAGGGGCTGACCAGCTACCAGATCGTGCAGAAGCTCATGGCGCATCCCGAGTTGCACGGCGAGATCACTGAGATTCCGCCCGAGGGCAGCTTGCTCCCGGACACTTATAGATTCGGCCGCAACGATACGCGCCAGGACATCATCGAGCGCATGCAGGCCGCGCATAAGAAGTTTCTCGCCAAGGTTTGGGAGACGCGCGACCCCGAGATCGTGGTGACGACGCCGGAAGAGGCGGTGATCCTCGCCTCCATCGTTGAGAAGGAGACCGGCCGGGCCGACGAGCGTCCGCTCATCGCCAGCGTGTTCGAGAACCGCTTGCGCAAGAATATGCGGCTGCAATCCGATCCAACCATCATCTATGGGCTGGTGGGCGGGAAGGGCGCGCTCGATCATCCCATCCAACAGGAGGAGCTCGACCGCGAGACTGGGTATAACACCTATAAGATCAATGGCTTACCGCCCACCCCGATCGCCAATCCGGGGCGCGCGGCGATCGAGGCGGTGCTGCGGCCGGCCAAGACCAAAGACCTTTATTTCGTCGCCGACGGCACGGGAGGCCACGTCTTCGCCGCCTCGCTCGATGAGCATAATAAGAATGTCTTCAAGTGGCGGAAGGTGGAGCGCGAGATCCGCGCCAAGGAAGCGCAGGAGGCGGCCGCGAAGGCGGCGCAAGAG
>JBAUOI010000394.1:0-6891 GCA_049579665.1 Methyloceanibacter sp. | reverse complement strand
TCCGTCACCTGCGAAAGCTGCTCGGGCTCGGGCGCCAAGGTCGGTACCTCGCCGACGTCGTGCCGCACCTGCGGCGGGATCGGCAAGGTGCGTGCGACGCAAGGTTTCTTCACTATCGAGCGCACCTGTCCGTCGTGCCAGGGACGCGGCGAGACCATCGAGACGCCCTGCCCATCCTGCAACGGGGCGGGCCGCGTCACCCGCGAGCGGACGCTCTCGGTGACGATCCCGATCGGCGTCGAGGACGGCACGCGCATCAGGCTCGCCGGCGAAGGCGAAGCGGGGTTGCGCGGCGGCCCGCCAGGCGACCTTTACATCTTCCTCTCGATCAAGCCGCACGAGTTCTTCCAGCGCGATGGCGCCGATCTGTTCTGCCGCGTGCCGATCGTCATGACCACGGCGGCGCTCGGCGGCCAGATCGAGGTGCCGACCATCGACGGCGGCCGGACGCGGGTGAAAATCCCGGAAGGCACCGAGAGCGGCAAGCAGTTCCGCCTCAAGGCCAAGGGCATGCCGGTGCTGCGCTCCAAACAGCAGGGCGACCTTTACATCCAGGTCGAGGTCGAGACGCCGAAGAACCTCTCGCGCAAGCAGCGCGAGCTGCTGAAGGCCTTCGAGGACGCCTCCAATCCGAGCACCAGCCCGGCCTCGACCGGCTTCTTCGCGCGCGTCAAGGAATTCTTCGAAGGTATCGGCGAGTAGTCTCTCGTCCACCGTTCGCTTGCAGGCGCGCCAATCGCCTGTAATCTCTGCCGCAACGGGTGATCCTCTATGGCCAAACAAACAACACCGCAGCGAGCCGAGCGCCAAGCTCAGGCGCAACAATGGCGCGTGGCGATGGTCGACGTCGCCCGCATCTCCGCCGTGGTGGCTTGCGTCGTCGCCCTGGTGGCGATGCTATGGTTCGCCCGAACAGCGCTCTTGCTGCTATTCGCCGGCATTCTGCTGGCGGTGCTGCTCGACGGCATGTCGCGGCCGGCGATGCGCTGGACCGGCATGCCGAAGCCCGCGGCGCTCTCGGTCGTGGTTCTCGCCGTCGCCTTGTTCTTCGCGCTCGTCGCTTGGAGCGCGGGACCGGTATTGCTCGAACAGCTCGAGGAGTTGGGGCGGAACGTTACGCAGACCATCACCAGTCTCGGCCACGAGGCAGCAAGCCAGGCCGGACAGAGCGAGGTGCTGCGCAATTTCGATTGGTCGGAGCTGATCGGACTGCTTCCCAGCCCGCTCGGCTTGGCGAGCGGCGCCACGGCGGTGGCGAGCAGCGTCATCGGCGTCATCACGTCGGTTCTGATCGTGATCTTCTTCGGCGTCTATTTCGCGCTCACTCCCGACCTCTATGTGAATCTCGTGCTGCGCTTTGCGCCGGTCGAGCGGCGCAGCGAGTTTCGCGCCGTGCTCGATGAGATCGGCACGGTGCTGCATAAATGGCTCCGAGGCCAATTGCTTGCCATGTCGATCGTCGGCGCGCTCACTTATTTCGGGCTTCTCGTGCTCGACATACCGCTCGCCTTCGCGCTTGGCCTGCTGCTCGGCATGTTCGAGTTCATTCCCTATATCGGTCCGATCCTTGGCGCCGCTCCCATGCTGCTTGTCGGCGCGGGACAGGGAATGGACATTTTCCTGTGGGTGGCCGGCCTCTACCTCGTCGTGCAGCTGCTGGAGAGCTACGTTCTGACGCCGCTGATTCAATCGCATGCAGTCTCCTTGCCGCCGGTGGTCGTTATCCTCAGCCAGCTAGTCCTCGGCGCGATGTTCGGCGTACTCGGGCTCGCGCTGGCTACGCCTTTGGTCGCGGCTGCGTCGGTGCCTCTGCGGCGCTATCTCGGAGCAGATATTCGCACATGACACGTCTGTTGTTCTTCGCCGGCAGCACGCGGGAGGGCTCGTTCAATAAGAAGCTCGCCGGGCTCGCCCGCCACATCGCCGAAGCCAACGGCATCGAGGCGGTGCAGGTCGATCTCAAGGATTATCCGATGCCGCTCTATAACGGCGATCTCGAAGCCAATGAGGGCCCACCTGAGAAGGCGCGGGCCTTCAAGGCTCTGCTCGGCGAGTATCAGGGCGTGTTCATCGCCAGCCCCGAATATAATTCATCGATCACCCCGCTCCTGAAGAACACTCTCGACTGGGTGACGCGGGTGAGGGCCAAAGGCGAGACCGGGCTCGAAGTTTTCAAATCGCGGGTGTTCGCCATCTCAGGTGCCTCGCCCGGCTATTATGGGGCGATGCGGAGCCTGTTGCACTTAAGGCAGATCCTCGAGGTCGGCGTCGGCGCCACCGTGATCCCGCAGCAGATCGCGGTGCCGCGGGCGATGGATGCGTTCGAGGCCGACGGCAGTCTCAAGGATGCCGCGCAGCAGAAACTATGCACCGACGTGGTCGAGGCGCTGGCCGTGGCCGCCAAGCGATTCGTCGTGCCATGACGCTTGCTCGCGACAGACTCATCGTGGCGCTCGACGTGCCGAACGTCGAACAGGCCAAAGCGCTGATCGAGGCACTCGGCGACAGCGTCGGCGTCTACAAGATCGGGCTCGAGCTATTGTTCTCCGGCGGGTTCGCGCTGGCGCAGGAACTGGCGCTGCACGGACGGCCGGTGTTCGTCGATGCCAAGCTGCTCGACATCGAAGCGACGGTGGAGCGCGCTACCGCCGCGATCGCCCGCATGGGGGTCGCGTTTCTCACCGTGCACGCGCTCGACAACAAGACGCTTGCCGCCGCCGTGCGCGGGCGCGGCGACAGCCCGCTCAAGCTGCTCGGCGTCACCGTGCTCACCAATCTCGCTCCCGCCGATTTGATCGAGCAGGGTTGCGACCACCCGCTGGCCGAACTCGCGCTGCATCGGGCCAAGCTCGCCAAGGAGGCCGGCTTCGATGGCGTGATCGCCTCGGGCCATGAGGCGGCGAAAATCCGCAACGCGGCGGGACCCGATTTTCTCATTGTCACGCCGGGAGTCAGGCCGCAAGGTGCCGCCACACAGGATCAGGCGCGCGCGGTGACCCCGGCAAGCGCGATCGAAGCCGGGGCCGACTATCTCGTGGTGGGTAGGCCGATCACCTGCGCGGCCGATCCGCGCGCTGCCGCCGAAGCCATCGTCGCCGAGATCGACGCGGCCCTATCGCGCTAGCTCGACGAGGCGCGCTTCGATCAGCCACGCCAGCGTCTCCGCATCGCCCTCGACCAGCACCTGCTTCATCCGCGACTTGCCGCCTTGCGCCACCGACACCGACGAAGGCGGCACTTTAAGCCAATGGGCGATGAGCTTTGCCAGCGCATGGTTGGCGCGGCCGTCTTCGGGCAAGGCTCGCACGCGCGCCATCAGTACCGCCTCGCCGCCGAATGCCTTGAGGCCAACGATCTCGTCGCGCGACGATTTCGGCGTCAGCCGTACCTTCAGTAGGACTCCGGCAGCGACACGGCGAAGCTCGAGCTTGGAGTTTGCCTCGCTCAAAGAGTGGGCTGGGGCGCCACCGCCGGCAGGATCCAGCCGAGCAGCACCACATCGCGGATGAACAGCAGGAACAAGATCAAGATCACCGGCGAGATATCGATGCCGCCGAGATTAGGGATGATGCCTCTGATCGGTCGAAGTGCGGGCTCAGTCAGCCGGTAGAGAGTCTCGGCTACCGAATAGACGAAGCGATTGGAGGTGTTGACTACATTGAAGGCGATCAGCCAGCTCAGGATCGCGCTCGCGATGACCACCCAAATATAGAGGTCGATGACGAGAACGAGAAATCCGATCAAGGGCACCATCAAAGACCTCCTGGGCTGAGCCGGGGACATGTAACGGAGAGGCGGCGAGGAGGGCAAGCATTCCCTCCCGGTGCAAGGGAAACGGCCACGGATGGGGATCGGAGAGAGCGCCGATTTGGGCCCTCGCTTGACAGGTCCGAGGGCCAATCCCTAAATGCCCCGGACTATGGGGCCGTAGCTCAGTTGGGAGAGCGCAGCAATCGCACTGCTGAGGTCGTCGGTTCGATCCCGTCCGGCTCCACCATTGACCCGACAACGAGAGGATTGGCGCGCGCGGTCGAATGACGCCGCGCACTGCGATGCCGCAACAGGCGGGGGCGCGAGCTAGTCGGTCGACTTGCCCAAGCTGCCTTTATTCGCTTCGAGCACCTTCACGAGGATCTCCAGCTCCTCGTTGCTCGCCAAGCGAGCGGAAACCTCGAGCGCGCCGGGCACCAGCGAAACGCGATAGCCGGTCGCTGTCCCTCCGGTCGCTGTCCCCGCGGCGCTTTCCTTTGCCATTGTCGTGTCACTCATAGCCTTTGCCCTTCGCGAAGCCATCCCAAGAAGGTGGGCGACTATGGTTAACAAAGGGTTTGCGGGCGCGAGTCTGGCCTGTCGCTATCGCTTTCGCTGACACTGCAAATTGCGAGAAAGGCAATCAGGCAGCGAGGCTTGGGCCGTCGCCGGAGGTGGGCTCGACCGGCCGGCCTTTTGCCGGCTTCGGCGCGCTCGCGGTGCGCGGCATTTGCAGATTGCCTTGCGCATCGCGCACCCTGAACAGCCACCCCATGAAGGGCACGAGCGCGAAGCCGGGCGCGAAGCGCTGCGCGATCGCGCTCAGGCGGTTGAACCAGCCGGTGACGATGATCTTCTTGCCGCGCTTGAATTTGCGATAGCCGATGCGCGCGACATCCTCGGGCGCCATCACCGGGAAGAGCTGCACATAGCGCGAATGCTCGGCGCCCGCCTTGGCGTGCATCGCCGTGGTGGTCGCGCCGGGCGCCAGCGCCGCGACGCGCACGCCCGTGCCCATGGTCTCGTAGGCGAGGGCGCGGGTGAATGAGAGGATGAAGGCCTTGGCGGCGGCATAGGTCGCCTGATAGGGCACGGGCATGAAGCCTTCGACCGAGGCGACGTTGAGCACGCCGCCGGTGCCCCGCGCGAGCATGCCCGGCAGGAAGCGGCGCGTCAGATCCACCACCGCCTGAACGTCGAGATCGACGATTTGCCTGAGCTTCGCGGGATCGGCGTCCTGGAAGAAGCCGGCGGTCATCAGCGCGGCATTGTTGACGAGGACGTCGGGGTAAAGGCCGAAGCGCCGCAGCGCGTTTTCCAGATCGGCGCAGCCCTCCGGTGTGCCGAGGTCGCAGGCAAACAGCTTGACGCCGATGCCATGCGCTTCGGTCAGCGATCGTGCCGTCGCCGCGAGCTTGGTCTCATCGCGGGCGACCAGGACGAGCGTGTGCCCATCGCGGGCAAACTCTCCCGCCAAGGCCCTGCCAATGCCTTGCGTCGCTCCGGTTATGACGACGGCCGCCGCCTGTGGCTCCGTTTGTTTGCCGGTACCGTTCATCAGGTGTCCTAGACAGTCACAAATGGGGGCCGGAAAGGGCCCGGTTGGCGGCAAAGGGGTCTGGGAAGTCCAGGCGCCCGCAAGCTAGAATAGCCAACGCGCTCATCGGGCGCGAGTGCCATCGCCCTTCCGGAAAGCCTTGCCAATGGCCCCTAGCTCTCGTTTGCGTCCGTTTCTGCTGCTGCCTCTCATCCTGCCGTTGCAACAAGGCGTCGCGAAGGCGGCGCCAAGCCTTGCCGACGCCGTCAAACAGGCCGACGCAAAATATCTTGAGGCGCCCGATGTCGAAAGCAAGGACGATACCCCCAAGATCGAGGCGGGCAGCGGCGAGGATGACGACGAAGACGAGGGCGACCCGGTTCCCCAGGAGATCTCGCAAGGCGCGGTGAAGGCGGTTCTTAGCTACACCGAAGAGAAGAGTGAGGATGGCGACACCATGCGCGCGCCGGTGGTCGTCGTGTTGGCCGACGGCAAGCAGATCGCCAAGCTCGAAGGCGACGCAGGCTTCGGCAGTCCGCCGGTGAGCGTGCAGATCGCCGAGATCCATCCCGGCAATTCGCAGCCCGAGGTAGTTGTGTCGTTCTATACCGGAGGGGCGCATTGCTGCTCCGACACCAGCGTCATCACCAGCAACAAGGATGGTACGGCGTGGCAGACCGTCGGTCTCGGCGAGTTCGACGGTGGACCGATGCTGGCGACCGACCTCAACGGCGATGGCCGTTACGAGTTCAGGACTCGCGATAACGCGTTTCTCTACGCCTTCGCCTGTTATGCCTGCTCGGAGGCGCCGCTCGAACTGCTCACGGTCGAGAATGGCGCCGTCAAGACCATCACCACCGACGCGAGCTTCAAGCCGGCGCATGCGGCCTATCTCAAGACCATGATCGAGAATGTGCCCAGCGAGGACGTGAACGGCTTCCTGGCCGGCTATGTCGGCGAGAAGATCCTGCTCGGCGAGGGCAAGCAGGCCTGGAAGCTGATGCTCGGCTACTATGACCAGGCTTCGGACTGGGGGCTCGAGACTTGCGACCAGCCGCTCAACGATGACGGCGAATGTCCGGGTCAGGAGATCAAGCTGAGCTTTCCCGATGCGCTCGAACGCATGCTTAAGGAAAATGGCTATAAGGTTGAAAAGCCGTGAAACTACGGGTTTGAGCGCCGCCTGTGTAACTTTTGGGTAATTAGCGGCGCAGCTTCACGCCATCGGGGTGCAGTTCGACACCAGCCTCATAGAGCGCACGCAGCAGCTTCTCGATGTTCTGGGGCCGGCTTCGGATCGGCTGGTCGCGCACCGCCTCCATGCGGGCAACCGTGGTCACGTCAAGCAGCGCCTTGGTTGCTAATGCTTCTTGCGTCAGCCCCGCCAATACCCTGGCAGCCGCGACCATCCGCCCAGTCGGGATCGAGAAAAACGGCGGCGATGCCAAGCCCACTCCCCCAATGCCAGGCGGTCGTTCGCAAGCATGAAGCATTCGACGTGCGTGTAACTGGCCGTGAGTTGAACCGTGAAGGCACGCTTCCCTCGCTGTCGCGCTCGTTGAATGTTAATGTAGCTCCAGGCAGTCGTAGTGTGGGGTTATCAC
>JBAUOI010000393.1:0-5815 GCA_049579665.1 Methyloceanibacter sp. | reverse complement strand
ATCGGCGGCTCGGGCATCTACGATCTGCCGGGGCTGCAAAACGTGCGCGAGAAGCGCATCGAGAGCCCGTGGGGCGAGCCATCGGCGCCGCTCAGGATCGGCGAGATCGACGGACTCCCAATCGTATTCCTGTCACGCCACGACAAGGGTCACCGGCTGTCGCCGACCGACATCAACTACCGCGCCAATATCGACGTGCTGAAGCGGGCAGGGGTCACCGACCTCGTCTCGCTGTCGGCCTGCGGCTCGTTCAAGGAGGAGCTGCCGCCGGGCACCTTCGTGCTGGTCGATCAATTCGTCGACCGCACCTATCACCGCCCAAACTCGTTTTTTGGCACGGGCTGCGTGGCGCATGTGTCGATGGCGCATCCGGTCAGCCCGCGCTTGCGCATCCATCTCGCGGAAGCGGCGGAAGCCGAAGACATTCCAATCGCGCGGAGCGGGACCTATGTCTGCATCGAGGGTCCGCAATTCTCAACGCTGGCCGAGAGCCTCACTTATAAGGGCCTCGGCTATTCGGTGATCGGCATGACCAATCTGCCCGAGGCCAAGCTCGCTCGCGAGGCCGAGATTTGCTACGCGACGGTCGCCATGGTCACGGATTTCGATTGCTGGCATCCTGACCATGACGCGGTCACCGTCACCGACATCATCAAGGTGCTGATGGCCAATGCCGAGAAGGGGGCCAAGCTGGTGGCACGCCTTGCCCGAGATTTCCCGCGCGAGCACGAGCCCTGTCCGATCGGCTCGGACCGCGCGCTCGACACGGCGATCATCACCGCGCCGGAAGCGCGCGATCCAGAGCTTTTGAAGAAGCTCGATGCGGTGGCAGGCCGGGTGCTGAAAGGCTAGGCGGCGATTATTGCGCCGGCGGCGTCGGCACTTCCGGAATGCTCAGGCCGATCATGCTAAATACGCCGCCGACGATGGTGGTCAGCACGGCCAGCAGCAATATCAGGATGATCATCGCCGGGATCGAGGCGATGCTCCATTTCACCAGGATCATGACGATCCGCCAGAACGGAACGTCAATGTCGCGGATGGTGACCGGATTTGAGCCGTCTGTCATAGAATTGCCCCCCAAGGATCGAGCGGCGCTGCCGACTAGCCAGCCGCTCTCGGTTCGATTATAGGCTCGAAGCTCTTGCGCTCGGCGCCGGTACGAGCCCGCAATTTGGAGGCCCTTGATGAATTTGCTGAGCGACATCGATCTCAAGGACCTGGTGCGCACCATACCCGACTACCCGAAGCCGGGCATCATGTTCCGCGACATCACCACGCTGCTCGGCCACGCCAACGGCTTCCGCGCCTGCGTCGAGCAGCTGGCTGGTCCGTTCCTGGATCGCAGGGTCCAGGCCGTGGCGGGGATCGAGGCGCGCGGTTTCATCCTGGGCGGCGCGGTGGCCGACCGCTTGCGTTGCGGCTTCGTGCCGATCCGCAAGAAGGGCAAGCTGCCGGGCAAGGCGATCGGCCAGGATTACGAGCTCGAATACGGCATCGACGTGATCGAAATTCACGAGGATGCGATCGGCGCCGGCGATCCGGTGCTCTTAGTCGACGATCTGATCGCCACGGGCGGAACGGCGGATGCCGCGGTTAAGCTCCTGCGCAAGCTCAAGTCGGATGTCGTCGGCGCGGCGTTCGTTATCGACCTGCCCGATCTCGGCGGCGCGGCGCGGCTCGCCAAGCTCGGCGTCCAGTGTCACACGCTCATCTCCTTCGAGGGGGATTAGGGTGAAGATTAACGGCAAGCCTTACCGCACCATCTGGCTCAACCAGGACGGCAAGTCGGTCGAGATCATCGACCAGACCAAGCTGCCGCATCGGTTCGAGACGGTGACACTGCGCACGCTCGAGGACGCGGCATGCGCCATCTCCACCATGCAGGTGAGGGGGGCGCCCTTGATTGGGGCGACCGCCGCCTATGGGGTCGCGTTGGGCTTGCGCGTGCATGCGAGTGACGAAGCGCTCGATCATGCTTGCGAGGTGCTTACCGCCACGCGTCCCACGGCCATCAATCTCCGCTGGGCGCTCGATGAGATGCAAAAGACGGTGCGCAATCAGCCGCGCGACAAGCGCGTCGCCGCGGCTTTCGCCCGCGCCGCCGAAATCTGCGACGAGGATGTCGAGACCAACCGTCAGATCGGCGAGCATGGCCTCGGCATTATCCGCGCGCATGCGGACAAGAAGGGTGGCGCGACCGTCAATATCCTCACCCATTGCAACGCCGGCTGGCTCGCTTGCGTCGATTGGGGCACGGCGCTTGCGCCGATCTACCGTGCGCATGACGAGGGCATCAAACTGCATGTCTGGGTCGACGAGACGCGGCCGCGCAACCAAGGTGCCTCGCTCACCGCGTTCGAGCTCGGCGCGCATGGCGTGCCGCATACGCTGATCGCCGACAATGCTGGCGGGCATCTGATGCAGAACAAGCTGGTCGATCTCTGCATTGTCGGCACTGACCGCACCACCTCGACCGGCGACGTCGCCAACAAGATCGGCACCTATCTCAAGGCGCTCGCCGCGCGCGACAATTACGTTCCGTTTTATGTGGCGCTGCCGTATTCGACCATCGATTGGAGCCTGACCGACGGCAGCGCGATCCCGATCGAGGAGCGGAACCCCGAGGAAGTGACGCATATGACGGGGCGCCTGCCCGATGGCAGCGTTGCCACCGTCGGGATCGCGCCTCAAGGGACCAAGGCCGCCAATTATGGCTTCGATGTCACGCCGATGCGGCTCATCACCGGCTTCATCACCGAGCGCGGTGTCGCGCCAGCCACCCGCGATGGGCTCGCCACGCTCTACCCCGAGCGCGCCAAGGGGCAGGCCGCCTGACCGGAACCATTGGAGGCGGCACATGCAACCAGCCTTCACCCATTGCGCGCTGCATGTGCACGATCTCGATCGGTCGATCGAGTTCTATCGCAGCTATTGTGGGCTCGAAATCGTCAAGCAGCACGGCGAAGGCGACGGGCGCGTGGCGTGGCTTGCAAGTCCGGGCGAGGAAGACCATTTCGTTCTGGTGCTGCTCGGGGGCGGACCGGCGCGGGAGCAAGACAAAGACGACATGACACATTACGGCTTTGGCGTCGCCTCGCGCGACGACATCGACAGAATCGCCGAGCGCGGGCGGCGCGAGGGCTTGCTGCATTGGGAGCCGCGCAACTATGCCCCGCCGACCGGCTATCTCTGCGCCATCAGAGACCCGACCGGCTACATCGTCGAGTTCAGCCACGGGCCAGCCGCTCGGCCCGCATCGGCGCTGACGGCTAGCGGCGGCTCGCCTAGAATTTGTCGTAGGTCACGCAGCAGCAGTCCTTCAAACCGTCCTGGCGCATGGTGCAGGAGACTTTCTCCTCGGCGCTCCGGCAGGCTTGCGGCACGGCGTCTGACGCAAGGCCCGCGCTGCACGCCGACGCGGTGTAGTGCACGCAATTGCCACCGAGCAATTCCGAGTTCTTCGGGCAACGGCAATTGGGTGGCGTGCCGACCATTCCGTGTTGACACCCCGCTGCATCGGACGTCCCCGCCGCAGTGCCTTGATCGGTGCTCCAACCGCCGCCGGCCGGGGGTAGCGCGTCGCCCGCCGGTGCTTCGGGTGAAGTCTGATTTATTGGAGCTCCCGGCGTGGCGTTCTTGCCAAACTGCTTCGCCGCTCCGGAGTCATTCCGGCAAGTAAACTTTCCATCGAAGTTGCCGCAGACGATCCCGGCCGACGCGTTGCCGCCGCCGAGGGCCAAGGGCAGCGAAATACAGCCCGCGAGCACGAAACTAAAAACCAGGCGCATGAACGGTCCCTCCGCAACGTCGCAGCATAATGACAATGCGAGCTGGATCAAAGTGAGGCGGTTCCGGAAGGGGGGATTCCGGTTGTGTAGCGCGGTTTTCGCATAAGATGTCGCGCGGGCTTTGCCGTTGTCCGTCTGGCGAGGCTCGCGGAGCGAAGACGATGGAATATCGGGAGCTGCTCGATCTCGCGCTCGATTTCGCCACGGCCATTCTGCTCGGCGCTTTGATCGGTATTGAGCGCGAGAAACGAAAAGCCGAGGAGGGCGAGAGCGGCATCGCGGGCCTGCGCACATTCACCTTGCTCGCGTTGTTCGGCGCGGCGGCGGGCTATATCTCGCAGACGACGTCCTCTCCCTGGATACTGGCCGCGGCGCTTATCATTGTCGGTGCCTCCGTGGTCGCGGGCTATTTCGTCGCCGCGCGGGTCGATCCACAGTCAACCGGACTCACAACCGAGGTCGCCGCCGTCGTCGTGTTCCTGCTCGGCGCCATGGTGATGCTCGGTCATGCCGAACTCGCCATTGGACTCGGCGTCATCACCGCGACCGTGCTCGCCTATAAGCAGCCGCTGCATGGCTTCGTCGACAAGCTCGGCTGGGACGATGTCTATGCGGGCTTAAGGCTCCTGATCGCGACCTTCATCGCACTGCCGCTGCTGCCCAACGAGCCGATCGATCCCTGGGGCGCGCTCAATCCTTATTCGCTATGGCTGCTCGTTATCCTGATCTCGAGCCTGTCGTTGGTCGGCTATGTGCTGACACGGTTGCTCGGGCCGGCGCGCGGCACGGCGCTCACCGGCTTGACCGGCGGCCTCGTCTCATCGACGGCGGTGACGTTGTCCTTCGCGAAGGAAGGTCGCGACAACCCGCAAGAGGCGCCGGCGCTTGCTTGTGGCATCCTGCTCGCCTGGGCGGTGATGTTCGTGCGGGTCATCGTGCTGGTGGCGGTGGTCAATCGCGCCCTGCTGACGCATGTGTTGGTGCCGTTCGCGGCGATGGCCGTCGTCGTCGGTGGCTTTGCCGCGTTTCTCTATTTTCGCGGCGGTTCGGTGGACGGCGCCGCCGGCAAAGGCAGCCTGAAAGTGCAGAACCCGTTCAGCCTGACTGAGGCGGCGAAGTTTGCGGCGTTGTTCGCCGTGGTGCTGCTCGCGGTCAAGATCGTGCAGCAGCATTTCCCGCCAAGCGGGCTCTATGCAGTGGCGGCGCTTGCCGGTCTCACTGACGTCGATGCCATCACGCTATCCATGTCGGAGTTTGCCAAAAGCGGCGAGGCGCGCGTCGCGGTGATCGCCATCGTCATCGCGGCGCTGACGAACACGCTGGTGAAATGCGGCATGGCCTTCTTTTTTGCCGGCCCAGTGCTCGGCAGGCCGCTGCTGATCGCCTCTGCGGCGACGCTCATAACCGGCCTCGCCACGGCTCTTCTGCTCTGATCCGCCTGCGTGACTGCCAAACTTTGGGGGTCCAATTAGGGCCGCCGCCACGCTACGCCCCTCTTGCCAGATGCCGCGCCGCTTGACACGATAGCGTCATTAAGGCTTGCGCGGGTGGTGCGTCAGGAGCCTTCCGCGCGGGATCATAACCGCAAGGGAGGAGATTATGGGCCAAGCGCAGGGCCAGCCAGCCCGCAGCGCCCGCTGCATCGCACTGGTTGGCCCCTATCTCAGCGGAAAGACGACGCTTCTCGAAGCGATACTGGCGCGCACCGGCGCCATCACCCGCCAAGGTTCGATGGCGGACGGCAATACCGTTGGCGACGCCTCGGAGGAGGCGCGGCATCACGGCATGAGTGTCGAACTCAACGTCGCCACCGTCGATTTCCTCGGCGACAGCTTCACCTTCCTCGATTGCCCGGGCTCGATCGAATTCCAGGCCGACGCGGCCAACGCGCTCACGGCCTGCGACGCCGCCGTCGTGGTGTGCGAGCCCGACGAGAAGAAGGTGCCGGCGCTCCAACTCATCCTCAAGCAGCTCGAGGATCGCGGCATTCCGCATTTCCTGTTCATCAACAAGATCGACAAGGC
>JBAUOI010000392.1:0-2113 GCA_049579665.1 Methyloceanibacter sp. | reverse complement strand
GACCGCACCCTCGGCGCTCCCATCGAGGAGGCGCGCGAAGGGGCGGGCGCAATCGGGGCCTTCGGTCAGCCCCATATGCATCTCGTAGCCCCCGAAGGGCGCGCCGTCGGCGGTCGTGCCCTCGACTTTCTCCAGCCGCTTCTCCTTTGTCAGCGTGGTCTCGACGTCGAGCAGGCCGAGCCCGGCGGCCGTTCCGGGCGATCCCTCGACGCCGTCGGGGTCATGGATCGAGCGGCCGAGCATCTGATAGCCGCCGCAAAGACCGAGCAGGGCGCCGCCGCGGTGGAGATGCGCGGCAATATCGATATCGAAGCCCGCTTGGCGCAGCGCGGCGAGGTCCGCGATGGTCGCCTTGGAGCCCGGCAGGATGACGAGATCGGCATCGCCGGGAAGTGCCTTGCCCGGTCGCACGCGCACCAGCTCCACGGACGGTTCGGCGTCGAGCGGATCGAGATCGTCGAAATTGGCGATATGCGGCAACAGCGGCACCGCGATCTTGATGCGCGCGCCCGACTTGTCTGGCCGCGTTCCGTCCAACGCGAGGGCATCCTCCGCCGGCAGCAGCCGCGCTTCGGGGAGGAAGGGGATGAGGCCGAGCGGCTCCCACCCCGTTGCCGCCGCGATGACGGCCATGCCGTTGGCGAACAGCTGTGGGTCGCCGCGGAACATGTTGACGAGGAAGCCCTTGATCAGCGCCGCGTCGTCGGCCTCGATCACCGCCTTGGTGCCGACCAGGCTGGCGATCACCCCGCCGCGGTCGATGTCGCCGATCAGAACGACGGGCACGTCGGCGGCGCGAGCAAAACCCATATTGGCGATGTCGTTGGCGCGGAGGTTGATCTCGGACGCGCTGCCGGCGCCTTCGACCAGAACGATGTCGGCTTCGCCCCTCATCCGCGCGAAGCTGTCCAGCACGAACGGCATCAGTTCGGGCTTGACCTGCTGATATTCGGCGGCGGTGGCGCGCCCATAGACTTTGCCCTGCACCACCAGCTGCGCGCCGACTTCGCTTTGCGGCTTGAGCAGCACCGGGTTCATATGCACGCTCGGCGGAACGCGGGCTGCGCGCGCTTGCAATGCTTGCGCCCGGCCGATCTCGCCGCCGTCCTCAGTCACCGCCGCGTTGTTCGACATATTCTGCGGCTTGAACGGCAGCACCTTCAGGCCACGCATAACCAGCGCACGGGCCAGCCCGGCGACGATCAGCGATTTGCCGACATCGGAGCCCGTGCCTTGGAACATGAGCGCGCGGGCGGCCATGCGATCAGAACTCGATGCCTTCTTGCGCCTTCACGCCGGCGGCGAAATGGTGCTTCACCAGCGTCATCTCGGTGACGAGGTCGGCGGCATCGATCAGCTCCGGTTTGGCATTTCGCCCGGTGACGATCACATGCAAGGTCGGGCGCCGCGCTTTCAATGCCGCGATCACCCGATCGAGCGGCAGATAGTCGTAGCGCAGCGCGATGTTCAGCTCATCGAGAATGACGAGGTCGAAGCTCGCATCGTCCATGAGTTCTTGCGCCTTGCCCCAGGCCCGTTCGGCGGCGGCGATGTCGCGGGACAGATCCTGCGTCTCCCAGGTGAAGCCTTCGCCCATCGTGTGCCAGGAGACCTGATCGCCGAACTTGGCCAGCGCGTCGCGCTCGGCCGTGTGCCAGGCGCCCTTGATGAACTGCACCACGCCGATCCGCTTGCCCCGGCCGAGCATGCGCAGCGCAAGCCCAAAGGCCGCAGTCGACTTGCCCTTGCCGGTGCCGGTGTGGACGATCAGCAGGCCCTTCTCGACGGTCTTGCCGGCCACCTCCTCGTCCTGCCGCGCTTTGCGGTTGGCCATCTTGGTGCGGTGGCGCTCGGCGGCTTTCTCGTCGATGGCTTTGGTCATGGGCTTTTCACAGCAACCGGCAGGCCCGCGACCATCATCACCACGCGTGTCGCCTGCGCTGCCATCCTTTGGTTGAGGCTGCCTTGGGCGTCGCGGAAGCGGCGCGCCAGCGCGTTGTCAGGCACGATGCCGAGGCCGACCTCGTTGGAGACGAGCACGGTGGGGCCGGGCCTGCGAGAAAGTGCTTCCAGCAGTCTCGGCGTTTGCGCGTCGATGTCAAAGCTCCCTTCC
>JBAUOI010000391.1:0-1531 GCA_049579665.1 Methyloceanibacter sp. | reverse complement strand
CCCTTGGTGTTGGGCTGGGGTCTAGCATTGAAGTATCAGGGCTGTGGGTCCGGACATGGGATGCAATCGTCGGAATGATACCAGCCCGCCATGGCACGGCACTTAGATTAGAATTTCTGCGCGCGTTTTCTCTAGAGTTGTTTTCAACGACGCCGCAACCGCCCGATTTGGTCGCGCTGACCTGTAGTGTTGCTGGAGTGATGCTGTCATCCGAAGGCAGAGGTCACAAGTTCGAATCTTGTCGGGTGCGCCAGACCTCAAATCCTTACTCCGGCGCATACACCACGATGCATCCACGGCAGGCCAACTCCTTCGCTGTCGTGGCCACATAGACGCGATTGTTGGCGAGACTCACCCCGAGCGAGCGCGCGCCATTCGACGTCGGTATCTGCTGCACGCCCTTTTTCGTCTTGGTGTCAACCACCATCAAGGTTCCACCTGAGGTGGAGTGGTAGTACTGGCCGAGTTTGCGATTCACCGTCGAGCCGCCGTTGCCGCCGTATCCCGTGAGATATGTTTCCACCTTGCCGGCCGCGATATCGAAAATCGCCATGTCACCGCTGGGCTTGGGAGACGGGCCGTGGACGCTGCTGCAACCCAGGAAAATGGTCGAGTCCGAGACAATGGACAGACTATGGGGATGACACCGGGCGAGTTCGTGCAGTTTCACGAGCTTGCCGTTTTTGGGATCGGTCTGCGCCAACAATCCCTTGGTGGTGTCCCCGCGTGATACCGGGATGGCTGTGTAGAACATGCCGCTTGGCGCGTGATACGCGGAACGCTCCAGGTTCTCGCCGGATTGCGGAATAGGGATCTTCGCCAGGATTTTGTGATCGGGCGCAGTTGAGATGAAGCTCAAGAACGGCGGATCGTCGTTCGAATTGGCGACGATGACGACGCCGATGTCTTCGCCCAAGGCCATCCCGTTGGCGCGCTTCGTTCCGCCAGTGGCGACCGTCCCCGTGATCTGGCCGGTCTTGGTATCGATCACCTTGATCGTGCTGTCGCCGTCGCTCACCCATACTTCGGCGCCGCCCTTGACGACCACAACACCATTCGGTCCCGAGGCATCGCCATCCTTCAACCGTCCGACGAAGCCCGGTATCCGGGATACGAATTTGTCGGTCTTGGTATCGAATACGACGACGGATTTGTTGGTCTTGTCGGCGAGGTAGCCCAGACCCGAAGTTTGGTCGATGGCCATAATGCCGATGTCGGTGATCGGATCACCGGGAATTGATATTTCTGCGACCTGTTTCAGGCCTCCGGCCTGCGCGGGACTAGCGGAGATCATGGCGGCGAGTGCTGCAACGATCACGGACGTGAAACGCGACTTCATCGGCTACCTCCCTGTATCTTTTCTTGGCAAGCATCAGCGGCCCCTTGTCTCGATCAGACCCATGGACGCATCACTACAGCAGAGAGAGCCATAATGAAAGCCACAAGCGAAAGCCTGTGGCAGCACGCTAGCCCAAGTCAATGTTAGTTGATTTTGAATGGCTTAGATACGCTGGGGCTCATTGTCCATTGC
>JBAUOI010000390.1:0-1568 GCA_049579665.1 Methyloceanibacter sp. | reverse complement strand
CCTCACGATCAAGCAGGTCCTCTGGAAAGCTGATAGCGTCCGCGCCATTCTTCTCAGCCTCAAGCCGCGCGCGGCGCGCATAGAGTTCGTCCAGGCTCTTGGTGAGCACGGCGAGATTAGCCTTGGTCTGCGTCTCGTCGAGGCGGATTAGGGCTTCGCCCTCCTGGACCGACTGTCCGTCGCGGATCAGCAGCTCGGCTACCACGCCGCCGGTCGGGTGCTGAACTTTTTTGACGTTGCTGTCTACTGTCACCTGACCGGACGCAATCACCGCTCCTGAAAATTCTGTCTTGGCCGCCCAGCCGCCAAGGCCGGCGACGAGCAGCACGAAAACGGCTACGATCATCAGGATGTGAACCCGAAACGAGGACCGCAGATCATATTCGCCCCTCATTAGCTGGCCTCCACCATGCGCAGCGGGGCAACCTGCGTCTTCTCGGTCGCGCGACGCAGTTTGGCGAGGATTTCCTCCTTGGTCCCTAACAGGTGCACGTGGCCGTGCGCCATTGCCATCAACATGTCCACCCCGGCGAGTGCGCTAGGACGATGAGCGATGACCACGGCGATGCCACCACGCTCGCGCGTCTGCAGAATGGCCCGCGTCAGCGCCTCGTCACCCTCGGAATCCAGATTGGAGTTGGGTTCGTCTAGAACGAGCAGGAAAGGCTTGCGAAACAGCGCACGCGCCAGGGCGATTCTTTGGCGTTGACCAGCCGACAGGAATGCGCCGCCCTCGCCGATCTCGGTATCGTAGCCGTTCGGCAGCCGAAGTATCAGCTCATGCACGCCGGCCGCGTTTGCCGCCTCGACGATGGTTTCTGCGTCCGGGTTTTCCTCGAAGCGTGCAATATTCTGGGCGACGGTACCAGCCAAGAGCTCCACGTCCTGCGGCAGATAGCCGACATGCTGGCTGAGCGCATGCGGATCCCACTGGTCGAGGGCTGCCCCATCGATCCGAATGGTGCCACGGGCGGCAGGCCATACGCCAACGAGCGCGCGCGCGAGACATGATTTCCCGGCGGCGCTCGGCCCGATGATCCCCAGGCCGGATCCACTTTGCAGCGCGAACGAAATGTCATGCACCACTGCGCCTTTGGCACCACGCGGCACCAGACTCACGTCTTCGACCACCAGATTGCTGCGTGGTACAGGCAGCGCCATCTGTTGATCGGCAATTAGGGAGCTTCGCAGCAGGTCCTTGAGCCGACCCCAGCTCTGTCGAAATGCTACAAAGCCGCGCCAGTTGGCGATTGCGAGATCAACAGGAGCAAGCGCGCGTCCCGAGATAATGGATCCCGCGATGATGATGCCAGGTGAGGCTTCCTGATGAATAACGAGGTACGCACCGACGCCCAGGACCGCCGACTGAAGAGCAAGACGCGCCACTTTGGACAGCGCGCCTAGACCACCCGTGATGTCGCTGGCGCGCTGATGGCTGTCGAGATATTTGCTATTGACTTGGTGCCACAGCTTACCAACCCGCGCGGCGATGCCCATGGCATGTAGCGCCTCCGCGTTGCGACGTGAAGCTTCCGCAATGGCGGCACGTTTGGCGGCCAACGTGTTGG
>JBAUOI010000389.1:0-2012 GCA_049579665.1 Methyloceanibacter sp. | reverse complement strand
GCGGTGGTCTGGGCGGCAGGCTCCGCCGTCTCGGCAAGTTTGCTCTTCAGCTCGCCTCTGGCGGCCTTCATGCAAAGCTGCACGGCCTCGTGCAAAGAGGTGGCGTAGGCGTCGGCCTCGGTGTTCTCGAGCACGGATTTGACCGAGAGCTGATCGCCCTCCTCGGCCCAGAAGCAGACCATGATCAGCGTGCCTTGCGGCAGGATGCGCCGCAGCCGCCGCACCAGATAGCGGATCTGCGCCGGGCCGTTGCCGAGACCGAGATAAGACAGGCAGACGAGCTTCGCCTCGGTCGCGGTCAGCGACGTGATATGCGCGGCCGAGACCGCCTCGGGCCCATGCTCCTTGACGCCGAGCCCGCGCTTGCGCAGAACGCCCGCCAGCATGTCGGCGGCGGCGGCATCGAGCGCGTTGCGACCGCCGATCGACAGGATCGGCGCGTCGACCACCCAGCCCGGTGCCAGTTCGTTGCGCTCGACCAATGGCAGCTTGCCATGCTCGTCTTCGCCGTTCTCGGCAGCGGCGAGCGTGGCGAGCCCGCCCGCTTCTTCCTCCTTGCCGTTCGTCTCCTTGCCATTCTTCTCGGGTGCCGGACGAAACTTGGCGAACCAGCGACGCGGCTCGAAATCGGCGAGGTTGTCCATCATCTCCTTGACCGTATTGGCGATCTTTACCTCCTGCTCGCCGTCGATGGCGCCGCGCTCGTAGTCGCGCTCGGCGAGCTTGAGGCCGGTCAGCGCGACCTTGTCGAGATAGGTCACGAGACTCTGGTCCTTGAGGCAGAACTCAGCCTGGTAGGTGGCCTCGGCGGCGTCGCCGGTGAGCGCGCGTTGGTAGAAGCTCTGCGCCGGGGTCAGCGCCGGCTCATCGCCGAGCAGCACGTCGAGGAACTCGAGCCCCTCGACATGGCGGCCGAGCACGGCGAGACAGACGGTCATCGGCATGGCGAGCAGCAGGCCGAGCGGTCCCCATAGCCAGGTCCAGAACACGGTCGAGCCGATCACGGCGATCGGCGTCACGCCGGTGCCGCGTCCGAACACCATTGGCTCGACCACCTGCCCCATGGCCATCTCGCCGACCACGAACAGCACCAGCACCTCGATGAAGGTGGTCCAGCCCGGATCGATGGCGGCGGCGATCAGCAAGGGCACGCTGACAGCGATAAAGACGCCGACATAGGGGACGAAGCGCATCAACCCGGCGAGGATGCCCCAGGCGATCGGGCTCGGCACGCCGATCAGCCACAGCGCCCCGGCGATCAGCGCGCCATAGGTGGTGTTTATCAGCACCTGGCTGAGGAAATAGCGGCTGAGACGGGTCGCGGCATCGCTCATGGTCGAGGTGGCGCGCTGGAGATCGGCGCCGCCGAACAATCTGATCAGCCGGTCGCGCAGATCCTCGCGCTGTAGCAGGATGAACACGACGAACAGCAGCACGATGCCGGCGGTGGCGAGCGGCGGCAAGAGCGTGCGGTCTGATAGAGGCCCCAGCCCGACGGCTCAGGTTCCTTGATCTCGACCGGTACCGGTTTGTCGCCCGGCTTCAATGCCGGGGTACCGACGCTCGGCGCGGGTGGCGCGCCGGCGGAGGGCTGGTTGAGCTGCTGTTGCAGGTCGGTCAGCACGTCGCCCGCCTTCTTCAGCACCTGCGATTCGCGCGTGCTATCGCGCAGCGACTCGATCTTTTCCGACAGCGTGGTGCTGTACTTCGGCAGGTCGGCGGCGAGCTTGGTCGCCTCGCGCGACATCATCCAGCCCAGCGCGAAGATGAAGCCGAAGCCGATGGCCACGACGATGCCGACCGCCAGCACGCGCGGCACCTTGATGCGGCGGAGCAGAAGTAGCGGCGGGGTGAGCACGAAACTCAGGAGAATGGCGAGGGCCAATGGCAGCAGTACCTCGCGCGCGACATAGAGCCCGGCGATGACAATGGCGCCGATCAAGAGGCCTTGCAGCGTCGCGGTGCGGGAGTCGGAAGGAGTGGTGAGCAGAGGGAAGGGCGAGCGGGGCGGC
>JBAUOI010000388.1:0-1739 GCA_049579665.1 Methyloceanibacter sp. | reverse complement strand
CGGTGTGGGCCCACCGTGAGAAGCGGGAAGAGGCGTGGGGTCGTCTGGCAATGGACCTCGATCTCGCGAAGCTCAACAGCATGACGTCACACGCAAGACTGGACGAGGTGCCATTCCTTGCGGCCAGAATCGTCACAGGAAAGATCAGAGGTCGGGTGGTCATCGATCTCTGAGAAGAGAGCGTTGCCAGCCCGCGTTGCCTATCAGACATGCCCTTTCGGGCTTTGAAATTGCACGGCGAAACTTCAGGGCGCTAATTTGAGAGGAGCCCAGCTTCAGGGCGCTGATTTAAGCCTCTCGCTTATGTCTATGCAGGCCCCGGCGCTCTTAGACAAAAAGCCCTAAACCTGGGTATCTCTCTCGGCCGTCGCCGCTGACTTCAAGCAGAAGCTTACCATTTGCTCGCAGCCTGAATGCCTCGCCGCTTTCCGCAGCCTTGGTACGCTGAATGGTCGCCGACAATTTTGGCTTGGCCCCTATCCGAGCCAGCATGCGAAACCAATCTGCCTTGCGGGCAAATGCCGCCCTCTGTGGCGATGGCACCATCTCGTCAGCTGCGGCCTTTTCATAGGCCATCGCAATCGATGCGTGTTGTTCAGGCGTGAGGACCATCACACCAAAATGGCGCACAACAATTAATACCCTTCTAAGCACCGTTCGCCGCGAAGCATCGCGCCAAGAAGCGGATACGCGAAAAGAAGAAGCCCCAGTGGTGACGGGGGGCACCTTGCTGCGGGGCTTCTTCGGGTCCGTTTGGGGGGACCAATGATGAGGAGGGAAATCCCCATCAAGACAGAAATAGCACCTTTGTATGACGCCTGTGAGTCGTCTCAACACGCCGTGTGGCACGTCACCTTCAGGCAGCCTCCGGATTAGTGCGGTTGATGCGTGTCCTAGCCTCGCTGCACAGGTGATCCAACTCGTCTTGCGTCGCAAGACTGTGGATCCATCTAAATGCTTGCGCGTAGCCAGGCTCGAACTGCAATTCAAATGCGACTGCCCGCGATCCGATGAACTTGCCCGAGCGGGCGAGGTCACGTGCGCGCCGCTGAATGCGCTTCAGGTCCTCACTCATCGCAGCCTCAGCTACTGCAAAGAGCCAATTGTAGCGCCCGCCCGGCGTGAGAGGAGAGATAGCCTTAGTGGTTACGCCCAATGCGCTCAGCACTCAGGCAAGATTTTTGCCTCTGGGCTATTCCCATCGCCCACAAACGGTTCGCAGGGGAGACTGGAACCGGAGAAGCCCCGAACCCCCCGTATCGGGGCTTCTTTCTTGGCGCTGCGAACCAGGTTGATTGCTGAGTTTCGCGACGAAAGGCATACCCCGTCGGCGTTACGAAGGAAGCGGTATGGATGATCTCGACATTAAAGTTCAGGGCACCAGCATCAGTGTCACGGGGACAGACTTCGCCGTCACGTATGAAAAACATCCCGACCTTCGGATTCTGGTGGTGACGCAAAGCCGAGTGGACCGGTCCACATTGCCTGACGTCACTCACTCTCACGGCCGCGCGTTTCAGGCCGCGGCCGCCAAGGCGAGGGAACTGGGCTGGATCGCTTGAGGCTGCGAACGCTCGATTAACCGGCTGTGAGGACTAACCCGTTAGGCTGGTCACACTTAAAGCGGCCCTTCTCCTCCAACCAGCTTTAGGGCCGTTGTCTCGTGGGGCGCTCGCAATTCGCGGGCGCCTTTTTTCGTTCTTACCGAGGCGCAAGCATCATTTGAATTGAGTTTTCGG
>JBAUOI010000387.1:0-3280 GCA_049579665.1 Methyloceanibacter sp. | reverse complement strand
TTGGCCTATCTGATCTGGAGTGGACGCATGGGATGCGGAAATAGGATGCAGTGGAAGAACTACTTCGCCAGCGAGGCGCGGAAATTCGGCGGCGGCATGACGGCGTTCCGCTCGACCGGCAATCGCGCCTTCGACGATTATCGCGAGGAGACCTTGCGCCGGCTTGAAGAGGAGGCGACCGAGTTCCAGTCCTTCCTTCAGCGGCTGCGCCACGCCAAGGACAAGGCCGAGTTCGATCAGTTCATGGCAGAGCGTCGCGGCGCGGCACAATCGACGTCATAGGCTCGCAAAGCTCTCCCTGCGAACGAGCTGAGTGTAGAGTAGAGAGGCAGCAAGAAGCGAGGGCGCGGGATTTTGGTCCCGCGCCCTTTTTGTTCAGACGGCTATTTGCGCTTCTCGCCGAATCCGCCGCCAGTAGGCGTCTTGATGATGATGGCTTCGCCCGGCTCGAGCACGGTCTGATCGGAGCCTTTCAGCCGCTCCAGCCTGCCGTCCTTGCGGCTGACCCAATTCTCGCCAACCTGGCCGTCCTCGCCGCCGTGAAGCCCGAAGGGCCTCAGCTTGCGGAAGCCCGACAGGATCGCGCAATCCATCCTTTCGAGAAATCGAATGACGCGAAGCGTCCCGTCGCCGGCGCGCCATTTGCCTTTGCCGCCGGACCCGCGCACGATCTCGAAGCGCTCCAGCAACACGGGATAGCGCAGCTCCAGCACCTCGGGGTCGGTGAGCCGCGAATTGGTCATATGCGTCTGCACCGCCGCGACACCGTCGAAGCCGTCGCCGGCCGGCGCGCCCGAGCAGATCGTCTCGTAATATTGGTAAGCCTCGTTGCCGAAGGTGAGATTGTTCATCGTGCCTTGCGCCGAGCTTAAGCTCCCGAGCGCGCCATAGAGGCAGTTGACGATGGTCTGGCTGGTCTCGACGTTGCCGGCGGCGACTGGGGCCGGATAACGTGGCTTCAGCATTGAGCCCTTGGGCACGACGATCTTGATGGGGCGGAGGCAGCCGGCGTTGAGCGGGATCTCCTCATCTACCAGCGTGCGGAACACGTAAAGCACGCAAGCCCGCGTGATCGGCTCGGGCGCATTGAAGGCGTTGGCGACTTGCGCGCTCGTGCCGGTGAAATCGACGGTCGCCTTGCGCGCTTTGCGATCGATCTTGATGGCGACCTTGATGACGCTGCCCTGGTCGGTCTCGACCTCGAAGCGGGAGTTCTTGAGCTTGGCGATGACGCGCGAGACAGCTTCTGCCGCATTGTCCTGCACATGGCGCATATAGGCGCGCACCGTCGGCAGCCCGTAATGCCGCACCATCTTGCCGAGTTCGGCCGCGCCCTTCTCATTGGCGGCGACTTGCGCCTTGAGGTCGGCGACGTTCTGCGCGGGGTTGCGCGCAGGGAAGGTGGCTTTCGTCAGCAGTTCGAGCACGGCCGCCTCCTGGAAGCGGCCCCGCGCCACCAGCTTGAAGGGGTCGATATAGACGCCTTCCTCCTCGATGCGCGTTGCCTTGGGGCTCATCGAGCCTGGCGCGATGCCGCCGATATCGGCGTGATGACCGCGCGCCGCGACGAAGAACAGAAGGTCGGGATTGTTCTCGCCGAACACCGGCGTGACCACGGTGATGTCGGGAAGATGCGTGCCGCCGTTATACGGCGCGTTGAGCATGTAGCAGTCGCCTGGCTTCAACGCCTCGCCGATCTCGCGCAGCACCGTCTCCACGCTCTTGTCCATCGAGCCGAGATGCACGGGGATATGCGGGGCGTTGGCGATCAGCCGCCCCTTCGCGTCGAAGATCGCGCAGGAGAAATCGAGCCGCTCCTTGATGTTCACCGAGCGCGCTGTGTTTTGCAGCGCGTAGCCCATCTGCTCGGCGATCGAGACGAACAGGTTGTTGAACACTTCGAGCATGACGGGATCCGCCTGCTTGCCCACGCGCGCCACTTGGCGCTTGGCGATACGGGCGAGCAGGAGATGATTGCGCGCGGTGAGTTGCGCCTCCCATTCGGGCTCGACCACGACGGTCTGATGGTCCTCGATGATGAGGGCGGGACCGGCGACGCGATTGCCCGGGGCAAGACCCGCGCGCAAGAACACCGGCGCGTCGTGCCAGGCGCCGCCGGTGAAGAGTCGCGTCGTTGAATGAGGCGCAGGCGCCGCCCCGTCCGCCACTGAAAGCTCTGGTTCTGCGATAGGCTCGCCGCCGCCTTTGGCCTCGACCTCGATCGCCTCGATCTCGATCTCCTTCTCCGGACTGATGAAGCCGAAGCGCTTCTGATGCGCGATCTCGAACAAAGCCCGCATGCCGCGCAGGCTTGCGAGCGGGATGGGCAGCGCGCTGTCGGTGCCGGCATAGCGGAGATGCGCCTGGGCGATGACGACGATCTCGCTTGGTTCAACGCCTTGCCGCGTCAGCTC
Organism: Methyloceanibacter sp.; assembly: GCA_049579665.1. Classification (GTDB taxonomy): domain Bacteria; phylum Pseudomonadota; class Alphaproteobacteria; order Rhizobiales; family Methyloligellaceae; genus Methyloceanibacter. The sequence goes on along the minus strand of JBAUOI010000387.1, from coordinate 866 downwards.
TTGCCTCACCTCCTGCTCAAGCGAGCCGCGCAGTGTGGCGACATCGACAAGATTGGCGTCGTCGAGGCGCTTCAGCACGGTGCGGGTGCGCGTGGCACCCAGCGAGGCGAGTCCCATGCCGAACGCCGAGAGCACGCCCGAGAGCGGGTGAATCAGCACCGACTTGATGCCGAGCGCGTCGGCCACGAGGCAGGCATGCTGCCCGCCCGCGCCGCCGAAGGAGTTGAGCACATATTCCGTCACGTCGTAGCCGCGCTCGACAGAGATGGTCTTGATCGCGTTCGCCATGTTGGCAACGGCGATCCGGATGAAGCCGTCGGCGATCTCTTCCGCCGTGCGCCCATCGCCAAGCTTGCGAGCGAGCGACTTGAATTCCTTGCGCACCGCGTCCGCATCAAGGGGCTGATTCTGCTCGGGCCCGAAGATGCGCGGGAAGAAATCGGGCTGGAGCTTGCCCGTCATGACATTGGCGTCGGTTATGGTCAGAGGCCCGTCGCGGCGATAGGCGAGGGGGCCGGGATCGGCGCCGGCCGAATCGGGTCCGACGCGGAAGCGCGCGGCGTCGTAATGCAGGATCGATCCGCCGCCCGCGGCGACCGTGTGAATCAGCATCATTGGCGCACGCACGCGGGCGCCTGCCACCACGCTCTCGAAACTCCGCTCATAGGCGCCGTCGAAATGACAGACATCGGTCGAGGTGCCCCCCATGTCGAAGCCGATGATCTTGGCGAAGCCGGCCGCGCGCGCGGTCTCAACCGCGCCCACCACGCCTCCCGCAGGCCCGGACAGGATGGCGTCCTTGCCCCTGAACAGATTGGCGGATGTGAGTCCCCCGGACGACTGCATGAACAGGAGGCGTGGTCCTC
>JBAUOI010000386.1:0-1530 GCA_049579665.1 Methyloceanibacter sp. | reverse complement strand
CAAAGCAATCATCACCTGGAACAACAACATCGCAGTCTCCAGCCCCGAGCAGAGACGCCTGCGCCGAGCCCTCGAGCGCGAAGACCTTCTGCAAGTCACGCTCGACCTATTCCAGACCGACACCGCCAACTATGCCGACTACGTGCTTCCGGCCGCGAGCTTCCTCGAGTTCGACGATGTGGTCATGTCCTATTTCAACGCCAGCATCTCGGCGCAAGTGAAAGCGGTGCCGCCCCTCGGTGAGGCGCTGCCCAATCAAGAGATCTTCAGGAGGCTCGCGGCGGCCATGGGATTGACCGAGCCGGAGCTGTTCGAGACGGATGCCGACATGATCGCCACGCTTCTCGACCAGGCCAAGCCGGGCCTGACTTTCGAAACGCTGGCCAAGGTCGGTACGATCGAATTTCCGGCTGAACCGACCGTGCAATTCGAGCACCATGACTATCGAACGCCGTCTGGCAAAATCGAGTTGGCCGGCAGCACCTTCGTCGACGCGGGACTTCCGCGTGCGCCCTTCGCCTCAGCCGAGGCGCGGCCGGCGGGCGGGGAGCTGCGCCTCCTGTCCCCGGCATCGAAATGGCTCATGAACAGCAGTTTTGGCAACGACCCCAAGGTCCTCAAGCAACTTGGCGAGGATCAGGCGTTCGTGCATCCCGACGAAGCGCGGTCGCGAGGGCTCGCGGACGGTGCCCGCGTCAGGATCGGCAATCGAACCGGAGCGATCACGCTGCGGCTCGCCGTTTCGGCCGACGTGCCGCGGGGCGTTATTCTGGCCTATAAGAGCCGCTGGACGACAAATGGCGTCGAGAGCAACGTCAACGCACTCAATCCAGGCAAGAAGGCCGATCTCGCGGAGAGTTGCGCCGTTCACAGCATCGACGTGTCGGTGGTCCCGGCTTAATGCTTGCGGCTTCCGCTTGGAATATCACCCCCAAGCTCTTTCCGCGTCGCGATAGCAGACATCGGGGGCAACCGCGCGCAGGATGGGATAGTCGGTGTAGCCCTGCTCCGAGCCCCCATACAGGGGTTTCCCGATGGACCGGCATCAGCGGCGCGTCGAATAACAGTCGTGTCACCAGGTCCGGATTGGCAATGAAGGGCTTGCCGAAGGCGGCGAGATCGGCGCGTCCCTCGGCGATGGCCTTATTGGCGCGGACTTTATCGAACCCATTGTTGCTGATGACCATCCCGCCGAACAAGCGTTTGAGCTTTTTGTAGTCGAAAGGCGGCACTGCGGCGCCGGAGGTATCGCCTTCGATGGTATTGAAGATAGGCGAGGCCCTTTCCCGACAGCCGCTCGGCAACGTAATTGAACAGGGTTTGCGGATCGCCGTCGGCGATGTCGTTCTGCATGTTCTGCGGCGAAATACGCACGCCGGTGCGTTCTGCGCCCACGGCGGCGATCACCGCATCGACCACTTCAATCAGGAACCGACTGCGATTCTCGATGCCGCCGCCATAGCGGTAGGTGCGCTTGTTGGTCTGGTCACGCAAGAACTGGTCGATCAAATAGCCGTTGGCGGCGTGCAC
>JBAUOI010000385.1:0-2251 GCA_049579665.1 Methyloceanibacter sp. | reverse complement strand
AAGCTTGCCAACGGAACGTCAGTCAACGTCTATATGGTAAAGGGCACGGTCAGCCTCGCCGATGCCAGCGGCGGCAAGCAAAGCATCCGCATCGATTGGCAGGTGCTCGACCCCAACGGCAAGAAGCTCGGCACCGTGTCGCAGCAGAACACCATTCCCAAGGGGTCGCTGAACGGGCCATGGGGCGCCATTGCCGATGCCGCCGCGGGCGCCGCGGCCACCGGCATCATCAAGCTGCTGCCCAAGTCGAGCTGACAACCATCCACAGTCTTTCCGCATGCCTTCGGTTTACAGCGCCCGCAAGGGCTTGTTAAAAGCCGCCTTGTTAAGAGCGGCCGCAGGCGTGCTCGCTGGGCAAGGAGCGATCGGATGAAACTGGTTGCGGGCAATAGCAACCGCCCCCTCGCCGAGGCGATCGCAAGCTACCTCAAGACCCCTCTCGCCAAATGCATCGTGCGCCGCTTCGCCGACATGGAGATCTTCGTCGAGGTGCAGGAAAACGTGCGCGGCGAGGACGTGTTCGTCATCCAGTCGACCTCGGCGCCCGCCAACGACCATCTGATGGAACTGCTTATCATCATCGATGCGCTGAAGCGCGCATCGGCGCGGCGCATCACCGCGGTCGTTCCCTATTTCGGCTATGCGCGGCAGGACCGGAAACCGGGTCCGCGCACGCCGATCTCGGCCAAGCTGGTCGCCAATATGATCGTCGAGGCCGGCGCCGACCGCGTGCTCACCCTCGATCTGCATGCCGGGCAGATCCAGGGCTTCTTCGACATCCCGACCGACAATCTGTTTGCCGCGCCGGTGATGGTGCAGGACATCAAGCAGCTGTTCCCTTCCGACAATCTCATGGTGGTCTCGCCCGACGTGGGCGGAGTGGTGCGTGCCCGCGGTCTCGCCAAGCGCATCGATGCGCCGCTCGCCATCGTCGATAAGCGGCGCGAGCGGCCGGGCGATTCAGAAGTGATGAACGTGATCGGCAACGTGAAGGGGCGGAACTGCATCCTGGTGGACGACATCGTCGATTCCGGCGGCACGCTGGTTAACGCCGCCGAAGCCCTGCTCGATCACGGCGCGACGCTCGTCACCGCCTATATCACTCACGGCGTGCTGTCGGGCGGCGCGGTCGCACGCATCATGGCGTCACGGCTGAAAGAGCTGGTCATCACCGACTCGATCCTGCCGAGCGACTCGGTGAGGAACGCGCATAACATCAGGGTGCTGCCGATCGCCTCCTTGCTGGGCGAGGCGATCGCGCGCACGGCCGAGGAGCAGTCGGTGTCGAGCCTGTTCTACTAAAAGGCTAGCCGCGCCTGTGGGCCCTCAGTGGCCGCCCTCATATTTGAAGGAAACTTTGAGCTTGGTGCGGTAGGCCTCGACCTTGCCTTCGGCGCTGATGACGAGATCCTGGGCGATGACCTCGGCCACACGCAGCTCCCGCAGATGCTCGCCGGTCAGTTCGACCGCGTTCTTGGCGGCTTCCTCCCAGGATTTTGGGCTGGTGCCGATCACTTCGATGACCTTGTAGACGCTCTGCGGCATGGTGACGTTCTCCTTCGACGCGGGACCTCGCGACAGTGGCGGATTTGGGCTGCCGAACGGTCGCTGATAAACTCAGTCTACGCCTAATGCGGCCCGGCCTCCAACCGCGCGCAGCCCATCCAAGCACCGATAGTAGTGTTGTCATCCGGCGGCGCTCTGGGCTATAAGCCCCCTCAATTCGCGGGCCTGTTTGGGCCCTTCATTTTTGGCTTTGGAGGCTAGCATGGCTGAGTCAGTCGAACTCAAGGCATGGGCGAGGCAGCGCTCAGGCAAAGGTGGCGCACGTTCCGCGCGACGTGAAGGGCGCATACCGGGCATCCTTTACGGCGACAAGAAGGACCCGGAGACGATCTCGGTCGAATATCGGGCGATCACACAACAGCTCCTCACCGGCCATTTCCAGAGCACCGTCTTCACCCTCAACGTCGATGGGACCAAGACGCGGGTGATCCCCCGCGCGGTGCAGCTCGATCCCATCCGGGATTATCCGATCCATGTGGATTTCCTGCGGCTCAGCAAGGATGCCCTCGTGACCGTCGAGGTGCCGGTGCATTTCCTGAACGAGGCCGCCTCCCCCGGGTTGAAGCGCGGCGGCGTGCTCAATGTGGTGCGCCACGAGATCCAGGTGCGCTGCCCGTCCAACGCCATCCCCGACCATTTCGACGTCGATCTGACCGGGCTCGAGATCGGCGATGCGGTCCACATC
>JBAUOI010000384.1:0-2553 GCA_049579665.1 Methyloceanibacter sp. | reverse complement strand
GGTTCTGGTAGCCGCGCTCGGCGATCATGGCGTCGAGCTCGGCCATCAGATCGTCGTCGAGCGTCACTGTCACTCTCTGCATCAGGACGTCTCCCAAGGTTGGCGCGTTGCTACCCGGGCGTCAATTTATCTGCAAGAGCAACCAGATAGCCTGAGCCCAACAGCCGGCTGTGGATAGTGCTTATAGCGCGAAACTTGGCGAGCCGCAGCTTCCCAGAAAGACGCGACCGCATTGGCGTTGGCAGAGTGAATTTTGTAAAAATTCCCGCTGCGAACTTCGCCCGCCTCGTCGTGGCATCTCGCAAGCGCGAAGGCCTTGGCGGGCGAGAACAGGCTTGATTGTGACAGTGAGATATTGGCTCTGTCGCGCCACGTGTCGCATGTGTCACGCGCAAGCTTAAGTCGCATTGACGCATGGAGTTGCGTCGGAGCAGTGTGAGGCGTTATGGCTCGTGACCCTGCGCGCCAGGCAAAAGAAATTGAGCTCAAGCTCGAATTCGATCCCGCCGATGCCGCGCGGCTCGCTTCTCATCCGGCGCTGCAGGCGGGTCCCGCGCCGCAAGAAGAGCATCAGCTCATCTCGACCTATTTCGACACGCCGGACGGCGCGCTGCACAAGGCGGGCGTCTATCTCCGCGTTCGCGAGAACGGCGGCAGTATCGTGCAGACTATCAAGAAGGCTAAGAGCAAGACCGAGCTGATCGAGCGCCTCGAATGGGAATGGGAGATTGCGAGCCGCGATCCCGATCTCAATGGGGTCCAGGACACCCCGCTCAAGCCGCTGCTTACTGACGGTGTGCGCGCGGCATTGCGGCCGATGTTCGAGACGCAGGTCCGCCGCCATATCTTCCGCATCTTGCGGGACGGCTCGGAGATCGAGGTCGCCATCGATCAGGGCGAAATCGCCACCAGGACCGGCATGCAGGCCATCTCCGAATTGGAGCTCGAGCTCAAACAGGGGGAGACCAGGGAGCTGTTTCGCCTCGCCCGCCTGCTTGGCGAGACGGTGCCTCTCAGACTCGAGGTCAAGACCAAGGCCGAGCGCGGCTACGCGTTGCTCGAGGGCGAAGGTCTCACGATCGAGAAGGCCACCGAGATCGACATCCCACCCAGGATGCCGGCCGGGGAAGCGTTCCGCGCCATCGCCAGGAGTTGCCTCAGGCAGATCATCGCCAACGAGCCGGTGATGTGCGCCGGCCGCGCCGAGGGACTGCATCAGATGCGCATCGGCTTGCGGCGTTTGCGCGCCGCCATCGCCGTCTTTGCCGAGGTTGTCGGCGACGAGGATCAGGCAAAGATGAAAGCCGAGCTCAAATGGATCACCCAGGAGCTTGGCCCGGCGCGCGACCTCGATGTGTTTGCCGCCGACGTGCTCGAGCCGCTGCGGGCCTCGCATCCTAGCGACGCGGGTCTTGCCCTGACGCATCGCAATTTCGAGGCGAAACGGAAAGAAGCCTATGTCCGCGCCGCCGGCTCTGTCCGCTCCGACCGGTTCCGCACCGCCGTGCTCGACCTTGTCGCCTGGGTCGAGACGGGCGACTGGGGCTCGGCCGACGGCGAGCATGCCAAGGCGTTCAGGACGCGCGCTGTCAGCGAGCATGCCAAGGCGGAGCTGTCAAAGCTTCGCAAACGCATCAAGCGCAAGGGCTCCGACATTCGCCACTTGAGCGTCAAGCAGCGGCACAAATTGCGCATTCGCGCCAAGCGGTTGCGCTATGCGACCGAATTTTTTGCCGGCACGTTTCCGGGCGAGGCGAGCGGCAAGCGGCGACAGGACTCGCTCGCCGCGCTCAAGGATGTGCAGGATGCTCTTGGTGGCCTCAACGATCTCGCCACGCGCCACGCGCTGATCGCCGACGGCCTCGCGGTTGACGCCGAAGAGGCAGAACGCGCCATGGCGCAGGCACATGGCGCCGCGCCCGACACTGAAGAGACATTGCTGCGCAAAGCCGAGCAAGCTTTCGCGCGGTTCGCGGCGATCAAGCTGTTCTGGAAGGCGTGAGAGGCCTCAGCCTTCGATGGGTGGGCGGCCCGGATGCGTCTTGACGTCGCCACGCATCTTGCGTGCCTGGTCCTCGAGTCGCCGCGCTGCGGCGTCGAATGCGTCGCGGATGGCGACATAGACATCCTCATGGGCGTGGTCGATTGGCTTCGCCCGATCGACCACCACGTCCTTTCCCGGCACGCTGATGTCGACACGAACATTATACAGCTTGCCCTTGTGGTGGTGCCGGTGCGGCGCTTCCACCACGACGGTGCAGCCGACAATGCGGTCGTGGAAGCGCTCAAGTTTCCCCGCCTTCTGGCGGATGCGCTCCTCGACGGCGGGGGAGGGGTCCATGTTCCGGAAGCTGATTTGCAGTGGTATTGGCATTGGCGCGATCTTACTCCGCTTTCTCGCTTAACGGTGGTGCGCTGAGACGGCGCGGGTGACTTCGCCGGTGAGATCCCGCGACAGTGCGTGCGAGATGTCGCCGAGGCTCACCATGCCGACCAGCTTCTTCGCTTCGTTGAGAACGGGAAGCCGGCGGATCCGATTGTCCTCCATGATGC
>JBAUOI010000383.1:0-4544 GCA_049579665.1 Methyloceanibacter sp. | reverse complement strand
CGTCAGGGGAGGCAGCGCATGATAGGCGCGGAAGATGTAACCTGAGCCGTCAATCAGATAGACGTGGGCGCCACGCGCGACCGTTCTCCCCGCGGCGGGGGTCTTGGTTTCCGAGATTGCCATGATGGGGGAAATATAGGGATTGGCAGCGCCGCCGTCAGCAGCGCTTCAACTGCTATCCCCTCGAAATCAACCCTCGACAGGTCGCCGCAAAGGGCGCAGGCTTTCTGGAGTGCGTGGGTGACCCTCCGGCGAGTATGGCTGTCCTCTTGACGGCGTTCCCTGTGACGCGGAACTCACGCACACCTCATCCTAAGGCAGCGTCTCCAGCTCGTGCTTGTGATTGGCGCTGCCCGGTGCGAAGGACTTCTCGGCACCGCCGAAGGTCCGCTCGATATAGTCCTTGAAATAATTGTCGAGGAAGGGGAAGGCGCGGGCGAAGCGGGTGAAGTCCTTCTGCGCGATGAACAGCAGTACGCCGTCCTCGAGCGCGACAACAAGGCCGGTTCGGAGCGCCGACTTGAGCAACACCCGCTCGCCGAAATGCTCGCCAGGTCCGAACACCTTCTCGAAATGCTCGCCCGTCTCCGGATTGTCGATGGTGAGTTTGAACGTGCCTTTGGTCACCGTATAGAAGCCGTCGATCAGCATGCCCGGTTCGAATACTCTGTCGCCCTTGCGATAGTGGATGTAGCGGGTCGCCGGCGGCGTCGACTGGATCTGCACAATATTGGGCGGCATGACGCTGTTGAGCAGCCAATTGGCGCCGACCCTGAGCTTGGCGGTGAAGCCCGGCAGGAAGGACAGATAGAAGCCGCGCCACAGCAGCCAGGCGAGCGTACCTGAAAGCTTGATGCCGTAGACGTCGGCGACTGCCTTGCTCATGCCGAGCGAGGCGAGCGACCCCTTTGAAGTATAGGCGAAGGGCTTGAGGTCCTTGCCCTCGATCTTGGCGACGATATTGGCCGCGATCTGCCTTCCTTCGCGCACGGCGAATTGCGCCGTCTGCGTCGCATAATCCGCCGGGTCCTCGCCGGGATCCTCGACCAGCGGGATCAGCGCCGCATCGCCCAGCGCCCACACGCCCTCGTGGCCCGGCACGCGCATGAAGCGGTCGGTCTTGATGCGGCCCCACTGCATCTCGAGGGGAAGCGTGGCGACCAGGGGATGCGGGCCGTTGCCGATGGTGGCGACGATGGTCGAGGTCGGAATGATGCGCCCGTCGGTCAGCTCGACGCCCGAGCCGGTGGCCGATTTGGTGCCGACCCCTGTCAACACGTCGATGCCGTGAATTTGCAGGCGCCGCGTCGCATATTCGGCGAGATCGGCGGGGAAGGTCGGCAGGATGCGGTTGGCATATTCGATCAGGTAGAAGCGGAGTTCGTCGGCCTTGATGTTGGGATAATATTTCAGCGCCCGGCGAACCAGCTCGCGCACTTCCGCCATGGTCTCGACGCCCGAGAAGCCGGCACCCACCACGACGAACGTCAGCAGTTGCTGTTTCACGTCCCGATCATCCGTGATGTCCGCGGTTTCCAGGCAGCCGATCACATGCGTGCGCAGCCGGTGTGCGTCGGCGAGGTCCTTCATGGTAAGCGCATGCTCCGGCAGGCCGGGGAACCGCTTGAGGTCTACGCCGGTGCCGAGCGCGATGACGAGGTCGTCATAGTAAAGGTCGACCGGGACCCGGCGCGTCCCCTGGACGACGATCACCTTCTTCTGCTCGAAGTCGATGCCCATCACTTCCGCCTGGCGCACCTGGAGCCGGCGCAGCAGCTGGCGCAAGGGCACGACCGCGTCGGCCGAGTGGATGCTCGACGCGGCGACCTCGGGAAGGAGCGGCTGGAAGACGAAATAGTTATTGGCGTTAACGAGCTCGACATCGAGCTTGCCGCGGCCTTGCCGCTCGAGCGCCTTGGCTGCGAACACGCCGCCGAAACCGCCGCCGATCACCAGGACTTTCTTTTTATCCATGGCTTGCCCAGCCTCTCCTCAGGCCGCCATACCTACGCCAATGCTGCACTGCGTCAAGTCACACGGATGGCACAGAGATTAAACATAGACCGCTATTGATTTAGGGTGTGCCGCAGCTGATTTCTGCTATCTCGCCCCGGCGTTGCTTAATTTGTGGCGTTTGGTCTAGGGTCGGCGCGATCAGGCACCCGTAGCTCAGTTGGATAGAGCGTTGCCCTCCGAAGGCAGAGGTCACAGGTTCGAATCCTGTCGGGTGCGCCACTCGCGTAATGAAATTGCCAAGAAAAGGCGTATTGTCTTATTCAGGGTAGGAATCAAACCCGCAAAGGAGATGACGATATGAGGAAATTGATGATGGTGGCGGCGGCAGCGGCCATCGCACTGGTTGGTTTGTCGGCCAACACCTGCGGCGGCGGCGAGGAAAAGCCGGCCGAGCAGCCGGCGGCTCAGCCCGAGACTCAGCCCGAGACGCCGCCCCCGGCTCCGCCTGCGCAATAGCCGCATACTCACCGAGAGCGCTGATTTAGGGTTGCCGCCGCTGGCGAGTGTCGGCCGGACGCCGCCCTATTTCAGCGCCTCAGCGGCTTCGAGCACCTCCTCGGCATGGCCGGGGACCTTTACCCTTCGCCAGGCATTGCGGATCACGCCTTTGCCGTCGATGAGGAAGGTCGAGCGCTCGATGCCCATATATTTCCTGCCATACATGCTCTTCTCCACCCACACGCCGTAGGCCTGGCAGACCTTGCCGTCCTCGTCCGAGGCGAGCGGGAAGGGGAGCTTGAACTTCGCCTTGAACTTGTCGTGGCTCGCGACCGAATCGCGGGAGATGCCGATCACGGCCGCCTTCGCCTTGCCGAAGTGAGGCAGCGCGTCGCGGAAGGCGCAAGCCTCGGCGGTGCAACCCGAGGTGTCGTCCTTGGGATAGGAATAGAGCACCACCGGCTTTCCCTTGTAGTCCTTGAGCACGACCTTGGCCCCGCCGTCGGTCGGCAAGCTGAACTCCGGCGCCTTGTCTCCCACCTCCAAGCTCATTCGTCTCTCCCTCCTCAGTGGATTTGGACTGCCCTCTAGCGAGCGGTCGTGGCCGTGGCACCTGGACCTGCCAGATAGCGATAGATCCCGTCTTCGGCGTCGCGGCGGTGCTCGACCGCCTCCTTGATGCGCAGTACGAAGTCCTTGGCGATCGCCGTACGGAAATGGCTCGCATCCCAGTAATTGTCTGCGTTACTCGTCCAGGCCGAAGCGATGTCGAAGTCTACGGCGTAGCCGTGCCGGCTTGCGGCGATGGCAGCGATGCGCCGCTTGCAAAGGTCGAGATCGGCTCGCTCTTCAGCGCTGTCCGGCTGGGTCGAGACATGCGGCGGCATCACCGCGACAATCAGTTTGGTCTCGGCGGGAAGAGAGGCGAGCGCTGTCTCGAGCAGCTCAAGCGACGGCAAGCGATGCTCGGGTGTCCCGGCATGCACTTCCGGTTCGCGGGCTGCTGCCTCAGGCGTCTCGTCACACGCAAGCTTGCAGCCATTCTTGCCGGGCTTGAACGGCTTCCATTTCGCCTCGTCGAGTTCGTTATGATAGCCGTCGGCCTCGGTCTCGGGCGTTTTGAGTTTGAAATCGACCGCGAGCTGCTAGATCGAGGTGTCGAGCATTTCGTAATTGAGCAGGGCTAAGAAATCGTCCAGCCGGTCCGTGTCGTAAAGCGACTCCGGAAACACAGCCTTGGGATGGTAGGGCTCCGGCGCCTTGGCACCGCACCATCGTCCGCTATCGAGGCCAAGCACGAGCGTGCGCAGTTGCGGCTCGTTGCGCCCGATGGCTTCCAGGACCGTGGCGAGTTCATGCGGGGTGGCGCCGTGAATGGCAAGATTGGCGAACTCTCCGCCAAAGGCGCTCTCCGCCCAGTCGGGGTCGATCGAATGAATTGTCGAGCTTCCCACCAGATAGGAATCGAACTGGTGGTTGCGGATCAACTGCTGAACGAGGAAGCGCCTGTCCTTCATCGCATATCCCGGTTTAGGCTCCAACATAGCGACCGGCGAGACCCCGAGCGGATCGACCAGTAGGATCAGTGCGAGCGTCAGCGCCAGCGCCGCAGCACCGGTGATCGCAAAAGCCCGCAGGAAGCGTTTCCACATGGAGGCGCCCGTCAGAACTGGAAGTAGATGAAGCTTTTCGGCTGGCCCGCTCCGACCTCGAGCACCACCAAGACGGCGGCAAGCGCGAAGGCGATGCCATAGGCGGGAAGCGGCTTAAGCCAGTCTTCGACGAACTCTTTCGTGCTTGGACCCAGGATCGAGACCGCGGCGGCGACGGCAAGGACAGCCGGCCATTCGATTTGCCCGAGTAGGCCGTTGAGGCCGGCCATGCCGCCGAACATTGCCCCCGCGGTTGCGAAGTCGGGCGCGCGGAACAACACCCAGCCCAAAATCACGAACAGCATGGTGATGCCCCAGGCGAGCAGTGGGGGCAGTGGGCGGACGCGATCCTCCCAGACGCGGCAGACGATAAGTGCCACGCCGTGCAGCAGTCCCCAGACGACGAAGGTGAAGCCCGCGCCATGCCATAGCCCGCAC
>JBAUOI010000382.1:0-8856 GCA_049579665.1 Methyloceanibacter sp. | reverse complement strand
TCCTTGTGGTTGGTCGAGAACAGCCAGCGCCGGATGAAGGTCGGATGCTCGTCGTGATGGGCTGCTTCGGCATGGGCGCTATGTGCCATGGCTGTCTTCCTTGTTTCTTATCTGTCTTGCGTTGCTTTGCTTGAGGCGACCGTCGCCGTTCCCGCGCGGGAGCGGGTTTGCGTTTACTCCTGGGCCGCGGCCACCTTACCCGCGCCATCGAGAGAGGCTGCGGGTTTGGTCTTGGCGAGCCAATCGGCGAATTCGGCTTCCGACACGACACGAACCGCGATCGGCATGAAAGCGTGATTGCGCCCGCACAGTTCCGAGCACTGGCCGTAATAGACACCTTCGCGCTCCACCCTGAACCACGTGGTCTGCAAGCGGCCGGGCACGGCGTCGAGCTTTACGCCGAACGCAGGCACCGCCCAGTCGTGGATCACGTCGTTGGACTTGAGACCGACGACAACGGTCTTGTTCACTGGGACGACGACCTCGCGATCGACGGTGAGCAGCCGCGGCTGTCCTTCTTTCAGATCGGCCTCGGGCACCATGATGGAATCGAAGGTGATGCCCTGATCCGGATATTCGTAAGACCAATACCACTGATTGCCCGTGGCGGTGATGGTGAGGTCGGGCTTCGGAAAATCGTATTGGGCGAACAGCAGCCGGAAGGACGGGATGGCGATGGCCACGAGGATCAGCACCGGCACGACGGTCCAGGCGATTTCGAGCGGCGTGTTGTGCGTGGTGCGGGAGGGCTCTGGATTACGCTTCTCGTTGAAGCGGGACATCACATAGACGAGGAGCCCCAGAACGAAGAGCGCGATCAGCGTGATGATGATGGTGACGTAGGTATGGAAGGAGCGGATCTGGTCCATGATCGGCGTGGCGCCGGGTTGCAGGCCAAGCTGCCATGGCGCCGGCTGGCCCTCCTTGGCATAGCACGCCCCGCACAGCACGAAGCTTGCCAACACGCCAATGGCCACCTTGATTCGCTCGAAAATCGCCATGAATTCCACTCCCTAAAGCCTGCTCTTCGCCCGCTTCGACACTCCGTCAGGAGCCGGCGGGATGAAACCAGAGGCGTGGGCGAACTAAGCTTCGCCAACGCCGCTTGATCGAAGCAAGGGCGGCGCGAAAGTTCAATAGCGATAAAGAGCGTCGCCCCCAACGTTCATTTGCTGCCCAGGCTCTGACCTATGTCATGAGGCTGGCGGCTCTTTTCCGGTGTTCAAATCATAAAGGAAATAGATTGGCAACACTCATGATTCAGGGCGCTCGTGCGGCATATGCACGCTTGCCGCGCGACGTTTTCTTGACCGGGAAGAATTCAATCCGGCTCGCGTCGAAATTTGGCCCCAATACTCGGCGAATGCGGGTTTCTATGTTGCGCATCTCCGCTTCACGGCGCCTCACCTCACAATTTAGTCTGGCCAGAGGCGATTCGAGGTTGCATTTACGCATGCGCCAGTCGCATTAGCCTTGATGGGTGACATGCCGAGATTTCCATTTTATCTGCCAGGCTTGCGGGCGCTTGCCGGCATCGCTCTCGCGCTTGCTTTGGCGGGGGAGGCCTTGGCGCAAGGCGCCTCGCCCGAGGCGGCCCCGGTCGCCACCGGGCCCGGCAGCGTGGTGAAGGAGACGCATGGCGCCTGGCAGGTCTCCTGCCGCACGCCGCCCGGCGCCCAGGAAGAAAAATGCGCGCTGGTGCAAAGCGTCACAGCCGAGGACAGGCCGAATGTCGGGCTGACGGTGGTGTTCTATAAGGCGATCGGCGAGGACAAGAAGCTGCTGCGCGTGGTCGTGCCGCTTGGCGTGCTGCTGCCCACCGGCCTCGGACTCAAGATCGACGGGCAGGACGTGGGCAACGCGCCCTTTCTCAAATGCGGCAAGCGCGGCTGCGTCGCGGAGGTCGTGCTTCAGGACGAGGTGATCGCCAAGATGAAGACCGGCACGACGGCCATGTTCATCATCTTCGACACGCCCGAGGCGGGTATCGGCATCCCCGTCGCCCTCCAGGGCTTCGGCGACGCGCTCGCCAACATGAAATAGCTCGAATCCGAATAAGACAAAAAAATCGGCGACAGAGAAAGGAGACTCTGTCGCCGACGGCATCCGTCTTTTGGGGGACGGACTAACGTCCCTCCGTGCAGGGTAGCGGAAGGGACGTGTGACTTGTCCTTTAGATGGTTAGCAGAAAGCTGACGGTCAAGTCCGGCGGATTCCCTAAGGCAGCGCCTATAGAGACGCATGGCGCTCCGCGGCACTCTGTTCAGTCAATCCGAAAGGCAACGTCCGGCCAATTCGATAGCTGGGGCAACTGGGACACGCGCGCCGGCGTCCGCAGCGTTCCGGCCAGCAAACAACCTCGTCGAGCTGCGCCAGCATGAGCCGTTCGAGATGTTGGGCAACCGACGCCTTTACGTAGATCAGCTCGCCCGCGACCTCGTCGCCGGCGATAAACTCGCTCGCCTGATATGTGGTTTGGAAGCCAAACAGCCTGTCTTTGCCAAGCCCCTGGCGCAGCAGCTTGTCGATATGCCCGGAATGCGGGCCGACCAAGATGACCCGATCCGCGACCTCCAAGGCGTCCCGAGCCACGCGGCGATAACGCGGGCTCGCGGCGCCGGGATAGTCCGAGATCGTGCCGAACACGATCGTCTTGCGTGGCGCGCGGACGCCTTTAACGAAGGCCAATCCCTCGGCGATCGTCTAATACGGCGCCTTGTGGGAATCGAGCACATAGGACGCGCCATCGGCCCGGACATGGACCGTGTACCTGCCGAACACCGGATCGGCCCTCTTCACGATCTCGGCGCAGGTTTTGAGATCGACACCGCAGGCGAGGCCGATACCGATCGCGGCCAACACCGAGGTGAGCCAGTGTTCGCCGACAAGCTTGGTCTCGACGCGAACGGTCTCACCACCATAGGTCACTTGCATCGATAGCCGATCCGGCCAGACGCTGGATACGTCAACGGCCCTCAGCACCGCCTCCGGGGATCGGCCGAATGTCAACAGCCGCGCGCGCGTCCGTTCTGCCATATCGGCGATAAGCGGATTGTCGATATTCAAAATGGCGACACCGCTCTCCGGCAGGCTTTCCATCAGGAGCCCCTTCTCCTGCGCTATCGCTTCGGGGCTTCGATAATTCGAGAAGTGGTCGGTGCCGATCGTCGTCACCACACCGATCAGCGGCCGCAGGAGTCGCAGCGACTTCCCGATATGACCCGGGCGGCCGGCGTGGGCCTCGACGATGCAGAATTTCGTCGCTGCATTCGCGCGCAAGATCGTATCCGCCGCAAGCGACAAGCTCCGGCCGGTGCCGATAACGCATTGCCCAGCCGAGGTTAAGATATCCTCGGCGAGCGCGATGGCAGTGCTCTTGCCGCAGCTGCCGGTGACGCCGATGAAGGTGGTGCCCGTCAGCGTGAGCCGCTTGGGCGTGACCGCGAGGTTATACAGCGAGCCATTGTCCTTCAGCGCTCGCCGGCGCAACAACCGCACGACTGGACGAAGCGGATGACGTAATGCGGTGCGTACGAATCCCTTTGGCGCCGCCACAGGACGCTTGGGGTCGTCTGCACTCTCGGAGCCTTCGTGTCGCCAGAGGATGCGGTCGGCGTTCACGGCTTCCCCCTTTTTTACCAGTGAACAAGCCCGGCTGAGTTCCACGGGTCCCGGCCCGAAGGTTAGCCTTCGGTTGGATGCCGGTAAAGCTCGCGCGGGCCTTTTTATGGCTTTCACGGCTGCGCATTCAGTCCGGCGTCTCGGTCAAGAATGCCGGCGTTCCGGTCATTCCGCTTGTCGCCCCGCCAAACGATATCTCCACCACGTCAAACCCAACAAGATGAAGGAGATGACCATGCCTCTGATCAACGTGAAGCTCATCGAGGGCGTTTTCAACGAGGCGCAGAAAAAGAAGATGGTGAGCGATCTCACCGACGCCATGGTAGCCATCGAAGGCGAGACCATGCGCCAGGTCACCTGGGTGGTGATCGAAGAGGTGAAAAGCGGCAATTGGGCGCTCGGCGGCAAGCCGCTCACCACGGCCGACGTCAAGGCGTTGCAGGCCAAGCTAAACGCAGCCTAAGCGACGACATCGTCTCAATCCGATGCGGCGCGGCCGGCGGAAGCAACCGCCGGCGCGCTCGCGTCCGTCTTGCGCCACTTGGTCGGCGGCACGCCATATTCGCGTTTGAACGCACGCGTGAAGGCGGCTTCCGAGTCGTAGCCGCTGCGCTCGGCGATGCGCGCGATGCTCTCGCCGCCCGCGCGCAGCGCTTGGGCGGCCAAAGTGAGCCGCCACTGCGTCAGATATTGCATCGGCGGCAGACCGATGGTGGCGGCAAACCGCTCGGCCAGCGCCGAGCGCGACAGGGCCACTTCGCGCGCCAGCTCCTCCACCGTCCAGCCCCGCGTCGGCTCACCATGCAGCACAGCAAGCGCGCGGCCGACATAAGGGTCCTGTAGCCCCGCGAGCCAGCCCTTCAGCTCGGGCGGATTGGATTGTGCGTAGCGGCGCAAAGCCTCGGTGAAGGCGAGCTCGGAAAGCTTCGCCAGCAGCGACTGCGAGCCCGGGCGTTGCGCGCGCGATTCCTCAACCCCGAGGCGAAGCAGATCGGCAAGCCAGCCGCTCCGCGAAACGTCGCCGAGCGGGATGCGCAGCATTTGCGGCAGAGAGTCGAGCAGAGCGCGCGAAGCACGCCGGTCACAGGCAAGATAGCCGCAGATGAATTTCGTTGCCGCGCCGCCCCCGCCGGCGCGAAATTCGAGCAAGCCACTCTGAGGTGGAGTACTCCTGACCTCGGCGAACGGCAGGTTGAGATCGCTGCCGAGCACATGCAGATCGTCATGCGCAAGCAGCAGCAGGTCGCCGGCCGTGACTTCCACAACGTCCCTTCCGCCGGCGAGGCGCGCGAGGCACGATCCATCCGTCAGCAGATGAAAGAACACGACGTGGTCGGTGTCGGGCAATTTGGGCGCCGCCGAGTGCAGCCCATATTGTGTCGCCACGCACCACGGCGCGGTGAACTCGGCATCGACAAAGACAGCACCGTCGAGCCGAACGGCCGACAGCACGTCAGACAAAGCATCCATGGCGGCGGAGCCTCTGGCGATTGCGGCCGGAGCTTAACTTGCGCCTTAAGGCCAAAATATAGCGCATATGCGGGGACTCTCGGGGTCAGTCCGCGATGCCCGTGAGGAAGACAAACCCGGAATAGCCGCTGCGGATTTCCCGTTCGACGATGCCGATCCGTTCAGTCTTTATCCCGCGGGCATGCCGGGCGAACACGCTTTGGATCGACTCGGCGGAAAGATTGAGACAGGGAAACTGGCGATCGGCTACGACGTACCCGCCCGAGCGCACGAGGAAGGCTGCTATCAAAGCGCCACCGGGCTTTACGCACCGCGCAAAAGCGGCGCAGGCCGCTTCGAATTCGTCCTGCCGCCCGGTGATCGATTCCGCGCAAAAGAACATGGTCGCGGCGTCCCATGCGCGCTCGGGCAGGTCGAAAATCGAACCCTGCCTTACGACCGTCTTGGCGCGGAGGGCGGGAATGGGATTGTCAGGCAGGCCATAGCCCGGCTGGTAGGCGGCGCGCGTCACCGACCAAAAATGTCGCCATTGCGGGCGCATCTCCGCACGCAGCATTTCCGCTTCGAGCCAGGCGACATTGCTTTGTGCGTACTCCCAAACGGTGAGGCTTCGCGCTCTCGGCAATGCGCAGAAAAGCGGAATCAGATTTGGGCCGGTACCCACATCGACGACATCGAGCTCCGCTCCAACCGGCGGCGCTTGTTTCATCGCTTCGACCGCGCAGCGGATGACATGGTCGTCGTCTGGATGCGGCTCGCCGTAATAATGCTGGAAATAGGCTTCGGAATCGAAGCGCGCCCATTGGTAATCGGCATTACCAGACGGCGGCGGCTTGGAATCGTTCTCGGGCGGCCGGCTCGCTGACACGGCAGGCTCCTAGGATGATGCTCATCCCAGATTCCGCGACTCGCAGGCCAAAGGCAATCGCGCTGAAAGCTTATCCGGTGGCGCCATGCGGCGATACCAACTGCACCGGCATCAATGAAGACGGGAGGCTCTTGGGCTCAAACGCTTTGAGGAATCTCTCCATCTGGTTGGCGTCGACCGGCCTGGAAAAATAATAGCCCTGCAATTCCGTGCAGCCCAACTTCGTCATCATCATCGCCTCGAACTCGGTCTCGACACCCTCGGCAACGATATCCATGCCGAGGCCGCGACCGATGGTCACGACCGATTGGACAATGGTTCTGGAAATGTCGACCCTGGCGATTCTGCCGACGAAGGAGCGGTCGATTTTGATCTTGTCGAACTTGAAATTGCAAAGATAGGCCAAGCTTGAATAACCGGTGCCGAAATCGTCCAGCGCCGTCTTGAAGCCGATGGAGCGAAGCGCATCCAGGATCGAGTTGGTATGCTCGGTCGCTTCCAGCAACACCCCCTCGGTTATCTCGAGCACGAAACGGCTGGGCTCCACGCCGTATTCAGCGACCAGCCTGCGCAAGGTCGCTTCTAGATCGACGTGGCGGAACTGGACCGGCGAGAGGTTGACCGAGATCTCGAGATCCGGCCAGCGCTTCCAATCGGCCATTGCGTGGCTAAGCACCCATTCGCCGAGCGAGGGGAGCAGGCCGGCATTTTCCGCGATGGGAATGAAATCCGCGGGCGACATCTCGCCATGCAGCGGATGGCGCCAGCGCAACAATGCCTCCAAGCCGACGATCTCGCCGGTGTGACAGGAGACGATCGGCTGATAGTTGAGGCACAGCATGTTCGTCTCGATCGCCGTGCGCAGGTCCAATTCAATCGCGCGGCGGTGCTCGACCTGCTTCGCCATTTCTTCGGAGAACAGGACCGCGCAATCCCGGCCTCGGTCCTTGGCCTTGTATAGGGCGATGTCGGCGTGACGCATCAATTCATCGGCCGTGACCCCATTGTCAGGCGCCACGGCTATACCGACGGAGGCGGTCACGCGAATGTTCTGGCCGTTGATGGCGAAGGGCAGCGCGAAGGCCTGGTCCACGCGTTCCGCCAGCGCCGAGCTCGCCTCCGGTCCGGCCGGCGCGCACAAAATCACAAACTCATCCCCGCCAAATCGCGCCAGAAAGTCGTTGGGCCTGAGGCATTCTTTCAGGCGTTGCGCCACGAGTTTTATCAACTGGTCGCCGGCGTCATGGCCGAGCGTGTCATTGATATCCTTGAAGCGATCGACGTCGAGATAACCGGCGACGGCACGATTGTCGTGGGTCGCCAGCAGGCGGTCTTGCAGAAAGGTATCGATCTTCTCGACCATGTGCACGCGGTTCGGCAGCCCGGAAAGCGCGTCGTGCTTCGCTTCATGCCGGGCTTCCGCCTCGCGCTGCGCCAACTCCTCCGACGCGCGGCGAAGACGGCGCAAGATCGTGTTCGCCAGCAAGCCCGCGGCGAGGACGCCGAATGCCACCAGCGGCAAAATGATCGTCAACAGAACCTGGCCCGGGCGCTTGGTCGTCCAGTTCAGAAATCCAACGGGGATGCCGTCGTCGCCGACAAAGGCCTGAGAGACAATGCCATCGATCTTCGACGCTTGCGGCTCCAGCGTCAAATCCGACAGCAGCAACGAGTGACCGACGTCGGAGATGAAGGCGTCGTCGATATAGCTGATGCTGAGCAGAAGATTCGGCGTTCCCTTGAGGAGAGTCGGGTCGATGTTGGGCACGATCGTCATACCGGCAACGACTGCGGGCCGGCCCTCGATCGACACGATGTGCCCCGCCCAGCGCGCGACCTGGACACCGGTGAGGACGCGGTAGCCGCCTTTCGACTCGCTGAGCATGTCGGGACGTGCTTGCAGCTTCGAGTGGTCGTCCCGCCTGATCTCGGCGATCACCGGATCTAGCTCGGGGCGGCGCCCTTCGAACATCGAAGGATCCTGGGTTTTCGCATCGCCAAAGGCGTAGATCGGACGATCCTTCGCATTCAGGATATAGACCTCGTCATGCGCGTAGGTCTCGGTGAGGAAGACGCCGAAGTTGGCGTCGGTGAATTCCATGTCGAGCACCCGGTCGGTGATCTTGACGACCGGATCGTCCCACCAGGCGATGCTCTTCTGCTCGTTGAGGGCGCGGGCGATGCTCTGGTTGAGAGCGTTCTCGAGCAGCGTGCGCTCGATCTCGTAGGCGGTGTGGTTGGCCGACCAGCCGGCATAGGCAATGATGGCCAGCAGGAGGAAGCCGAAGAAGGCAATGGCGATGCCGATCGTTCGCGTGAGCCGGCGAAAGTCTCCGCTGAAATGCTTAGTGAGATCGAGTGAAGACACGAGAACCCCGGGCGTTGCGTCGTCGTTGGCGTCAGATACACGGCTCGACGCCGCGACAGGAAATCCTTGTGCCACAAGCACTTAAGTTGCCCTTCACAGTTGCACTAAAATTTTAGCGGTTAGCCATCTTTCGGTGATGCGGCCCCGGCAAACCGCCGCGATGAAGCGATCCAATGAACGTTAAGGTTAATTGGCGCATCCGGTTGTGGTGTCCCCGTTTAGATTCTATTAAGGTTAAGCGTTAGGCGGGGCGCCTATTTTTCAACCTGCCGACGATGCGGTTGGCCCTTTTGCAATCTTCAGTGGTTCGAGATCCGATCATGCCGGCAAAGCTGGCCATACGCTCCCGCGCGGATGCACCGCATTTGAAGAAGGCCGCGCTCGCGATCGAGCAGGCCGCGTGGAGCAATCTTGGCTATCTCAGCTACACGCGAGCTCATTACGAGTACTACGCCGAACTGCTCGATGCGTATCCCGAGTTCCAACTCTGCCTCGTCGACGAAGAAACCGACTATCCGGTAGCGGTGGC
>JBAUOI010000381.1:0-3176 GCA_049579665.1 Methyloceanibacter sp. | reverse complement strand
CATCAAGCGACCGCGAGTTGGTGTTCCAATCGATAGACGCCGCCGCCGTCCTCCTCCCAAATGAACTCAAGCCGCCCGCTCTCGGTAGCGCGCAGATAGAATTCGATGAAAGGGTTGGCCGCGATCGCCTCGTGGAGATCGACACTGAACACCACGACGCCGCCGTAGCGGCAAATAAACCTGTTTATGATCTTGCGCGGAATCACCCGGCCTTGAATGTCGTGACGCAAACCCGTCTCCATCTGATGGCTAATGATGGTCTTGACTGGAAAGACTTCGCCCTTCGCCGCAGCACTTGGTACGAGCACGCGTGGTGTCGGTGTGTTCACTTGTCGGCCTCCCGTCTCCCCGTTAAATGCAGCCATTGGTCGCTACGTCGACCCAGGCCTTGGTCATCAGCAACATGCCATCGCTCATCTCGGCAACTGCCACGACATATTGTGGCTTAGCGAGGCGGATGCGCGTCGACACGCGGGCGATGCTGTGCTGCGGGACAAAATTAAAACTGGCGACTTCGAGGAGCGGGTTCTGCGGTGCGAACACGCGGATGCGCTTCACATGGTCGTCCTCGGTCATCGGGCTGTCGATGTCGAGGTCCATGGGCACCGTGTAGCCGGTTGGGAACACCGCCGGCATGACCAGGTGAAGGCGGTCCGACTCCGTTACTGTCTGTCCGGTGAGCCGCTCAACAAGCTCCACTGCCTCGTCTTGTGCGCGCACGCGGCCGGAGGAAAAGAAGGCGCAGGCGAGGGTGGCACTCCAGATAGAGCCGGCCGCCAACACATAGCGGCGCGTCAAGCCCATTGTCCCCGGTCTCCCAGCCATGCCAAAGGTTTGCGCCATTCTAAAGATACACCGACTACGGCAAGCGGCGCGCTAAGACACATCAGCGGAGCAGCTTTTCTAGATGAGCTTCACAACCGCTGAGGCGACTTTACGGCCGCGCTCAGGGTTCCTTAGACGTCCGGGAACCTTCACTAACGCGTTCTTTTCACGACGAGTTCGAGACTACACGTCGGCTTTCGCCGCGTAAAGATTTAGCCGCCGGACCTGTAGTAAATCAGTCCGAATTCGCGCAGATGCCGCGTTTGCGAAACTGGAAATATTGATCCTGGAGGCCAAGGTCTTCTTGTTCCTTGCCGCTGACTGCACATGAGGCGGCTTGGGAGACGCCACAGCATCAATTCGGGTTGTCTCTGTGCCTGTATTAGTTTATTCAATGCAGGACCCTCTGCCCCGCGGAAACTCTGTCCTTCCCGATCGCATGACCGCACGGCTCCGCCACGCCGGGCTGCGGCCGACCCGCCAGCGGGTCGAGCTGGGGTGCATCCTCTTCGCCAAAGGGCATCGCCACATTACGGCGGAGGATTTGCACGGCGAGGCCCATGTCGCGGGCTTCCGCGTATCGCTCGCGACTGTTTACAACAATTTACCGATTCCGGACTTCTGCGCGCGGTGGCGATCGACGCCAGCCCCACCTATTTCGACACTAATACGAGTGATCACCATCACTTCTTCGTCGAAAGCGAGGGCCAGCTGATCGACCTCGTCGGCGATGTCGGGATCGTCCGGCTGCCCGAGCCTCCGAAAGGCATGGAAGTCACCGCGGTAGAGCTAGTCGTGCGCGTGCGCCGCCGGCGCGGATGAATTCACGGCTCGTTACCCTTCACGACAACGTGGAAACCGATGGCCGTGCCACTCGTGCTCTCGGGCGACACGCATCATTACAGTCGCTATTCCGGGCCGGAGGGTGAATACATTACAGTCGAGCCCAGCTTTGAGGCAGACGCAGAGAAAGAGCATTTCGACGGGAAGACGACCGAATAGCTATCTGCCCGACAATTGCTCGGGCGGACAATCTCGGCTCTCGCTTGCAGCGCTATGGGTCAGAAGTCGACCTCTTGGCTTTCACGCGGCAAGTCCGCTATGTGCCGTCGTGCCAGCACGCGTGCTTGAAATCCGCACCGCCGGGCAACTACAGACAATAGCGCCAAGCTCAGCATGATCGCATTCAGGGTCTGATTTGCATCGTCTCGATTGGCGCATTTCGCTGCAGTCGTCCACGCCTATGCAGGCACACCTGCGCTTGCCCTCGGGGGTCTCAAAGCAGTCGAAAGCCCAGGCATGAGAGTGCGCAAGGAACAACCCCGACACAATGGTTAGTGTGAGAACGGCTGCCCGCATCTCGCACTCCATCTCTGATGGCGTATTTAACTACCAAATGGCGTCCTTTGCGTGGCTTGGTTCGCCAAAATATCAGCCGCAAGAAAGGAGACGCGCCTGGCGCGCTCAATCTTACGCTTGCGATTGCATCAAACGCTATTGATTTGGGATTCTCGTGTTCATGATTGGCGTGGTCACACCATTCACATGATATTTGTGGCACAGTAGACAGTCTTGACGCGCCGTGCTGCTGTTGTGACAGGTCTGGCAGAGATCCTTGTTCACCGCACCGAAATCGGACACGAAATTTTGCGGATTGCCCTGCTCGTAGCTCTTCAGATAGGGGCGGCCTTTTTCAAGGTTATGGCAGGTCAGGCAGCCGCGATTCTCCAGGATGCCTATGCGCTGACCTATCCCGACCGCTTGGAAGTGCGGCTCGTGGATGAAATTCGTGAAGCGTCCCTGTTTGCTGTCGACCGAAGGCGGGGAGAAATTGACTACCCGCCCTTTGCCCTGGATATCGTCAACGCTGTGACATTTCGTGCATGACCCCTGGGCTTCCTTGCTCGTGAGAAAATCGAAGACCGCCGCCGCAGGACTCTTCTGACCTTTCGGCGCTTGGGGGCCGGTCAGAACGAGCCAAGAGTAGATGAATTTGTCCTTATGGCCTGTGGGGCGGTAGAAAATCGCGTAATCCTGCCGATACCACCCGCCATACTCAGCCCAGCTCTCCGGGTCCACGTCGCTTTCGATGCTGGACACGAACGCTCCCTCAGCCATCGCGGTATCTGAGTCCGGCGGTGCGTCTCCGGCCGCTCCTTGAGACTGGGCTGCTTTCTCGGCTGCTTTCATGGCGCGAAGCTCGTCCTCCGTGGGAGACAGCAGATCGTCGGTTTGGGCCGGCGCCTTGCCCTGAGGCCGTTCGCCGGCGGAGAGCGTTTCCTCGCCGCCATCGGCGTTGGCGTTCGCGGTATCGGTTGATCCGGCCGCTCCTTCAGGCGGGACTGCGCCAG
>JBAUOI010000380.1:0-2807 GCA_049579665.1 Methyloceanibacter sp. | reverse complement strand
GCGCCGGATAGGTCGGACCCGGATGCAGGAAGGTGAGGGTGATATAGGCGCCGACGAACGAGCCCATCGCCGCGAAGATCACATAGGCCCAGTGGTGGGTGTAGTTGATGACCGCGAATGAGGAGAGCAAATACCAGATGCTGCTCCAGCTTGCGGCCGGAAAACGGCGACGCTTGATCACCGCGTTGGTGAACAGGACATAGACGGCGTCGGTGCAGGCGGTGGCGAACATCACCGCCATCGCGAGCAGCGGGTCGATATCGATAGTGGGCATGGATGTCACGTCCTTGGATGCGCGGCTGCATTTCGCCGCAGGGGCCGCCAAGGACCATACAAGAAACCGGGGGCTTGAGAAGGAGAGGGGCCCGCCCGGCCGCCATCGAGCGTGCGGCCTAAGCCTCACTCATAGCGCAGCGCGTCGATTGGGTTCATCAGCGAGGCGCGCCGCGCCGGATAGTAGCCAAAGAACACCCCGACCAGCCCCGCCGACACCAGCGCGATCACCACGAGATTGGGCGACAGCGCGATCGGCCAATTCCCCCAGACAGACATGGCGAGAGCGGCGCCGCCGCCAATGGTAAGCCCGATCAGTCCGCCGGTGACGCAGAGCGTCACCGCCTCGATCAGGAACTGGCTCAAAATATCGCGGCGTCTCGCCCCGACCGCCATACGCAAGCCGATCTCCCGCGTGCGCTCGGTCACCGAGACCAGCATGATATTCATGATGCCGATGCCGCCCACCACGAGCGAGATGGCGGCGGTGGCGCCGAGCAACACGCTCAGGATGCTCTGCGTCTCGCTGCGCGTGCGTATGAACTCGGCCATGTTGCGGACCTGGAAGTCGTCGAGGGAGCCGGCCCTGACATGCCGCCTTTCGCGCAGCAAATTCTCGATGTCTTCCTGCGCGTCCCCCATCCCCTCGGCGGAGGCGATCTCGACCATGATCTGGCGGAGATTGTCGGGCACGGTCTGCTCAGCGCCGAACAACCTCCGTCGCGCCGTCGACAGCGGAACCAGCGCGGTATCGTCTTGATCGGTGCCCCAACCCGACTGGCCCTTGACCGTCAGCACGCCGATCACCGTGAAGGGCACGTTCTTGATGCGGATCTGCTCGCCGACGGCGGGATTTGCGCCGAACAGCTCGCGCGCCGTGGTGGCGCCGAGAATCACCACCTTGGCGCCCGCGCGAAGCTCGGCCTCCGTGAAGCTGCGGCCGTCGGCAACCGGCCAGTCGCGCACTTCCAGGAAGTCCTCGTTCACGCCGTTGACCGAGGTCGTCCAATTCGCGTTGCCGACGACGACCGGCGCCGAGCCGCTCACCATCCCGGCGATTGCCGTGACGCCGGGAACGCTGGCGCGGATCGCCGCCAAGTCATTCTCCGACAGCGCGATCGCCGTGCCTTCGCCCGAACGCCTGCCGCCCGAGGTGAACGAGCCCGGCATGACCACGAGCACATTGGTGCCGAGCGCCTTGATGCGCGCCTCGATGGCCGCGCTCGCGCCGGTGGCGACCGACACCATGACGATCACCGAGGCGACGCCGATGATCACGCCGAGCATGGCGAGGAAGCTCCGCAGCGCATTCACTTTCAGAGCGGCGATGGCGACCTTGCAAGACGCGAGCGGGTTCATCTCGCCTCCTCGACGATCTCGCCGTCGCGGAAAGTGATCCGCCGGCGCGCGCGCTTGGCGATGTCGGGCTCGTGGGTGACCAGGACTACCGTGATACCGGTCGCGTTCAGCTCCTCGAACAGGGAGATGATCTCCTCGGTAGTGTGGCTATCGAGCGCGCCAGTCGGCTCGTCGGCGAGGATGATGTGTGGGTCGTTGACCAGCGCGCGAGCGATCGCCACGCGCTGCTGCTGCCCGCCTGACAGCTCGGACGGCTGGTGGTCCTCGCGATGAGCGAGGCCAACCTTGGCGAGGCAGGCCTTGGCCTTGTCGCGCGCGTGTTTGTGACCACGCGGCGAATAGAGCAGCGGCAACGCGACATTGTCGAGCGCGCTGGTCCGCGCCAGCAGATTGAAGGTCTGGAACACGAAGCCGATCTTTTCGTTGCGGTAGAGCGCGAGCTGATCGGAGCTGAGCGTTCCGAGCTCGCGGCCCTCGACTTGCAGCGAGCCGCTGGTCGGCACATCGAGCGCGCCGATGAGATTCATAAAGGTCGACTTGCCGGAGCCCGAGGCGCCGGTGACGGCAAGATACTCGCCACGCTCGACCTCGACGCTGATGCCTTGCAGCGCGCCGATGATGCTGCCGCCCAGCTTGTAGGTCTTGACAAGATCGCGGGCGACAATCTGCGGGGGAGCGGAGGCAGGCGACTGACTGCTCGCCGCTTTGGCGTTGCTCACTGCGCCGCCTCGGTTGCGCGCACCACCACCGTCGCCCCCTCGGGCAAGCCTTCGACGATCTCCGTCGTGTTGCCGTCGGTGAGGCCGAGTCGCACCTCGTGCGGCCAGAAGGCGCCGTCCTCATAGGTCCAGATGGTGACCCGGCGTGGACCGCTCGGCCGCTGCCGCGCCATCTCCTCGTATTTCTTGTACTTTTCCGGCGAGAGCACCGCACGGAGCACCTTGGCGATGCGCATGCGCACCTGCTCGCGCACATCGGCCGACATCGGCGCGGCGCCGGGCGGTCCGGCGCTGCGGATGGCGGCGAACTCGGCGTCGAGCGCGGCCCTGATCTTGCCCATCTCGTCCTCGGTAAGCTCGAGCTGGGTTCGGAGCTTCTCCAAGAGCCGTGCCCCGCGGTCGCCCGCGGGGCCCAGCATCGAGCCGGTCGCCCAGCCATCGCGCGTCAGTGCGGCC
>JBAUOI010000379.1:0-6101 GCA_049579665.1 Methyloceanibacter sp. | reverse complement strand
GGGTCTCGCTATAGATCTCGGAATAGCATTCGTCGGCGAAGAGAAGAAAGTCGAAGCGTCGCGCTAGCGCGATGGCGCGCACGAGATAGGCCCGGTCGGCCACGGCGCCTTGCGGATTTGACGGCGTGCAAAGATAGAAGGCGACGGTACGCTTGAGCAGCGCCTCGTCGATTAGGTCGAGCTCGGGCAGGAAGTCCGTAGCGGCGAGGCTCGGCAGGAACTCCGGCTCGGCGCCCGAGGCTGCCGCTGCCGCCGCATAGGCCTGGTAGAACGGATTGGGGATCAGCACCGCCGGCCGCTCCACCTCAGGCTTCCGCGCGAGCACCGGGAAGATCGCCGAGAACAATCCTTCACGCGAGCCGTTGAGCGGTAGCACATGTGTCTCCGCGTCGATCCGACCGTCCAGCACCGGATAGCGGCGCCCCAACCAAGCGGCGATCGCCTGGCGGAGTGCGGGAATGCCTTTGATTGGCGGGTAGCGGCCGAACTCGGCGAGATGCGCCTCAAGCGTCGGGCCGAGAAAGGCTGGGATCAGCGCCTTGGGCTCACCGAGCGAAAGGTCGATCGCCGGCAGAGCCGGGCCCAGTCCTTCGAGCAGCCGCGCGAGGCGCGCGAAAGGCGAGCGGACCAATTCGTCGAGGCGTTTCGGCGCGAGGTCGGGCGGCATGCGGCCGGTGTTACGGGATGGCGGCGCTGGCGGCAATGGCCGTCGCGTGGCCCGCTAAATGAACAAGCCCCGGCAAAGGGCCGGGGCTTGCAGCGAGCAGAAGTCCAGGGAGGAGATGACTCAGCTCTGGTTCTACGAAGTTTTTGTTCCCTCGTTCAGTTCCGCGCGACTGACGCTACTGCACTACCTCGCCATGCAGATTGATATCCAAACCTTCGACTTCGACGGCCTGGCTCACTCTGACGCCGGTGATGATGTTGACGACGATCAGGATGACGAAGGTCGCTAGGCCCGACCAGATCAGGGTCGCGGCAACGCCTTCAATCTGCGTCATGATCTGACCGACATTGCCTTCGAGAGCGCCTTTGGCGCCGCCGATCGCTTCGACCGCGAACACACCGGTTAGGATGGCGCCGATGATGCCGCCGACGCAGTGCACGCCGAATACGTCAAGCGAGTCGTCATAGCCGATCGCCCGCTTCACCGTGGTTGAGGCGAAGAAGCAGCCGACACCTGCCGCAGCGCCGATCCACAGCGCCCCCACCGGACCGACGAAGCCCGATGCCGGCGTGATGGCGACGAGGCCGGCGACCGCGCCCGAAATGATACCGAGCACGCTCGGCTTCTTGTGCACGAGCCATTCGGCGAACATCCAGGCGAGCGCCGCTGTAGCCGTGGCGATCTGCGTGACGGCCATGGCCATGCCCGCGCGTCCGTTGGCGGCCACCGCCGAACCCGCGTTGAAGCCGAACCAGCCGACCCATAGAAGGGAGGCGCCGATCAGGCTGTAGACGAGGTTGCTCGGGGCCATGTTCTCCGTGCCGTAGCCGGTACGCTTGCCGAGGTAGAGAGCGGTGACCAGTCCGGCGATACCGGCGTTGATATGCACCACCGTGCCGCCGGCGAAGTCGAGCACGCCCGCGCCGCCGAGGAAGCCGCCGCCCCATACCCAATGCGCGATCGGGGCATAGACGACGAGCAGCCACAGCGACATGAACAGCACCAGCGCCGAGAACTTCATACGGTCGGCGAAGGCGCCGACGATCAGCGCCGGCGTGATGATGGCGAAGGTCATCTGAAAGGTCATGAACACCGATTCAGGGATCGTCGCCGCGAGCCCGTTGGTGCTGTCGAGCGTCATGCCCTTGAGCATGAATTGGGACATGCCGCCGAGATATTTCTGCATGCCGCCGCCGTCGGTGAAGGCCCACGAATAGCCGATCACCATCCACAGCACCGTGACGATGCAAGTGGTGGCAAAGCACTGCATGACGATGGTGAGAATGTTCTTCTTGCGCACCATGCCGCCATAGAACAGCGCCAGTCCGGGGATGGTCATCATCAGCACGAGCGCGGTGGAGGTAAGCATCCAGGCCGTGTCGCCGGTATCGAGCGCGGGCTTGGCCGGCTCGGTGGCTTCCGCCGCCGCCTCTTGAGCAAGCGCCGGATCGATAAGGAAGAGCGTCAGCACAGCGAGCGCTGCGACCGCGCCGAATACGTATTTGGCAAACTTCATCTTCCGCCTCCCTCTAGAGCGCTGATTCGTTGGTTTCGCCGGTGCGGATGCGCACCGTCTGCTCGACGGGAACGACGAAGATCTTGCCGTCGCCGATCTGTCCGGTCTTAGCCGCGGCGACGATGGCGTCGACGGCTTTGTCCACTAACTTGGCAGGGACCACGACCTCGATCTTGATCTTCGGTAGGAAGTTCACGGCGTACTCCGCGCCGCGATAGATCTCCGTGTGGCCTTTCTGCCGGCCGTAACCCTTCACTTCGGTCACGGTCATGCCTTGCAGGCCGAGCTCGGTGAGGGCTTGGCGCACCTCATCGAGCTTGAATGGCTTGATGATCGCCATCACCAGCTTCATGTCTCTAACCCCTCCATGTTTACGGCTGCCGGGTGTTTGCCTCTAGGTCGGTTCCAGCCGTGCGAACCCGAAAGCAGAGTCAAGCCCCGTGCCAACTCGCGCGCAGCGCCGCAAGTGCTTGGCTTTCGTGACTCTTTTTCAGGCGGGAGGGGGTGGGGCGAGTCGTGGAGAGGCGGTATCAGCCCAGAAAATAGGCAAAAAATGCCGCTTGCCTATGAATTAGGCTCATTTCCGGCCATCTCGTTCCCGCACCAGGCCTTCTTGGGCCGTCGAGGCCACAAGGACGCCCTCCCGGGTGAACAAAGTGCCGCGGCAGAAGGCTCTGCCGGCACCGGAGGTTGGGCTGTCTTGGGCGTAAAGCAGCCAATCATCCGCCCTGAATTGCCGGTGGAACCAGAGGGCATGGTCGAGGCTCGCCAGCATCAAGCGCAGGTCGAACACGAAGCGGCCATGCGCGATCAGCGCCGTATCGAGCAGCGTAAAGTCCGAGGCATAAGCGAGCACGCATTGATGGAGCGCGAGATCGTCTCCGAGCTTGCCCGTGGCCCTGATCCATACCTGCTGGGATGGTGCCCGGTTTTCGGGCGAAAGATAGCGGGAAAGGTCGACGGGCCTGATCTCGATCGGCCGTTCGCGCTCCCAATAGGCTTTGACCTGGGGCGGGACGCGGTCGATGAGGCAGTCTTTCAGCTCTGCCTCGCTCGGCAGCGATTCCGGCGGCGGCACCTCCGGCATCTTCATTTGATGCTGGAGCCCCTCCTCCGGCTTGTGGAATGAGGCGGCCATGGAGAAGATCGCCCGGCCGTGCTGGATCGCCACCACGCGCCTGGTCGAGAAGCTGCCGCCGTCGCGAATGCGGTCCACCTCGTAGATGATCGGCACCGCGGGATCGCCGGCGCGCAGGAAATAAGCGTGCAGCGAATGCGCGAGCCGCCCGTTCACCGTGCGATGGGCCGCCACCAGCGCCTGGCCGATCACCTGGCCGCCGAACACCCGCTGCCAACCGACTTGCGGGCTCAAGCCCCGGAATAAATTCTCCTCGAGCTTTTCGATGTCGAGGATGGAGAGCAGCATTTCCAGCGCGCGGCTCATTGAGTGAACCTTTCCTGACCCAAGCCCCGCCTTTAGCAGGTTCACTGACGACGCGGAACGTGGCATTGCTGGATGATGGTTGAAGCAAGAGCAAGAGGCCAGGATCGCTTCAATGTCGCGATTGCCGGCGGAGGCTTTGCCGGGTGCAGCCTCGCGCTCGCTCTTGCCAAGCTCGCGCCGCAAGGCTTCCGCATTGCCCTGATCGACGCCGAGCCGGCGCAAGCCAGCGGCGCCAATGACGCCCGCGCGCTGGCGCTGACGGCCGCCACGCGGAACCTCCTCTCTGCGCTCGATCTCTGGGATGAGCTTGCGCCATCGGCGCAGGCCATCGAGGCTATCGAGATCACCGACAGCCCGTTGATCGCGTCCGTGCGCCCACATTTCCTCGGCTTCGATGCCGAGCTCAAGGACGACGGCGCCAAGGCGCATATCGTCGAGCATGGGGCGCTCACCCGCGTGCTTGCGGAAGCGGTGGCGAGAACCGATGCGATCGAGACGGTCGCGCCTGACACGGTCACCGACTACACCGCTGACACCTTCAAGGTCGTGGTCAAGCTCGGCAGTGGCAAGACCATCGAAGCGGCGCTGCTCGTCGCCGCCGACGGAAAGCGATCGCGGCTCCGCGAGCGCGCCGGCATCAAATACGTGGGCTGGTCCTATCCGCAAATCGGCATCGTCACCACCGTGGCGCATGCGCGCCCGCATCACGGCAAGGCGGTGCAGCACTTTCTTCCGTCTGGGCCCTTCGCCATGCTGCCGCTCACCGGCAACCGCTCCTCGATCGTGTGGACGGAGGAGAAGGCGCGCGGCGAAGCCATCGTGGCGATGGACGAAGCCGGCTTCCTCGCCGAGCTCACCAAGCGCTTCGGCTTGCGCCTCGGCGAGATTTCGCTGGCGGGGCCGCGTCAATCCTTTCCGCTCGACCTGCAGATCGCGCGTGCCTTCGTGGCTGACCGGCTTGCGCTGATCGGTGACGCCGCGCATGTCGTGCATCCGCTGGCGGGACAGGGGCTGAATATCGGCATGCGCGACGTCGCCGCGCTCGCCGAGACGGTTGTCGAGGCCACGCGGCTCGGGCTCGACATCGGCTCCGCGGCGACCCTTGAGCGCTACTCGCGCTGGCGAAGATTCGACAGCGCCTTCTCGGCCGCGGTGATGGATGGGCTCAACCGGTTGTTCTCC
Organism: Methyloceanibacter sp.; assembly: GCA_049579665.1. Taxonomy (GTDB): domain Bacteria; phylum Pseudomonadota; class Alphaproteobacteria; order Rhizobiales; family Methyloligellaceae; genus Methyloceanibacter. The sequence goes on along the minus strand of JBAUOI010000379.1, from coordinate 1,292 downwards.
AACGACAACGCGCCACTGCGGACATTGCGCGATCTTGGGCTCGGGCTGGTCGACAGGGCGCCGCCGCTGAAGCGCTTCCTGGTGAGCGAAGCCGCCGGCGCGACTGGAACGCTGCCGCGCCTCCTGAAGGGCGTGACGCCTTAGCCCGCGTCGAGCTTGCGCGCTTCCTCAGGCAGCATGATCGGGATGCCGTCGCGGATCGGATAGGCGAGGCCGGCGGCGCGGCTGATCAGCTCCTGGCGCTCCGCGTCATAGGCAAGCGAGGTCTTGGTCAATGGGCAGACCAGGATCTCTAGCAGCTTCGGATCGAGCCGCCGCTCCCCGCTCGGCTTGGATGTGTCGGTCATCGATGCGTCTCCACCACGCTCATTGCAGCGATGTCCCCGAGCCGTCATCGGTCGCCGCAAGCTCCATCTCGGCGAGCGCGACAAGCGCTTCGGCGCGCGACCGCAGGTCGGGCGCTTCGAGCAGGGCCTGCTTCTCCTCCGGCCCATAGGGGCTCAGCACCGACAGCGTGTTCACCAGGCGCTCGTTGCTTGCGTTGTTGATGCGCTCCCAATCGGCATTGAGATTGTTGGCGATCAGATAGCTTCTGAGCGTGGCGATGAGGCGCGGCCGGTCGACGTCGTCTTCGCCGTGGCCGCCGACGAAATCCCTGGCATAGGGCGCGAAATCGGCGCGGGCGATGCGGAACGGCTCATCGCCTGCGAGGTCTGCGCCGACCGCGAAACGGGCGATGCCGGCCAGGGTGACGACCACGCGGCCGTCCTCGTGCTCGGTAAAGGCGGCGATCCGCCCCGCGCAGCCCACCCGCCGCAACGGAAACATCTTGCCCGCCGGCGACTCGGCATTGCCTGCGTCAGGCGCTGGCTGCACTACGCCGATGACGCGATCGCCCGATAGCGCGCGATCGACGAGGGCGAGATAGCGTGGCTCGAACACATTGAGCGTAAGCGAGGCGCGCGGCAGCAGAATGGCTCCGCGCAGCGGAAACAGCGGCAGTGCTTCCGGCATGTCGGCGGTGCTGCGATAGCGGTCGGTCAAACCCAAGAGATGCGCTCCTTGGCCTCAGGCGAAGAGCAGCGACGAAAGCCTCTGCCGGCCCGCGACGGTGGCGGGATCGCCGACGCCCCAGGCGTCGAACAGTTGCACCAGCTGCTTTCGCGCCGCGTCGTCGTTCCAGGCGCGGTTCTTGGCGACGAGCGTCAACAGCTCCTCAAGCGCGCCGTTGCGGTCGCCCTTGGCGTTCAGCGCCAGCGCCAGGTCGAAGCGCGCTTGAGCGTCTTTCGGAT
>JBAUOI010000378.1:0-1896 GCA_049579665.1 Methyloceanibacter sp. | reverse complement strand
CTTTGAGCCCCAGCGGACTTGACCCGTCATGCGCGAGGACGTACCTGCCTCGCCATGACCACGCCGCCGAAACCCACGCTGCGCCCCAACAATCCGCGCTTCTCATCGGGGCCGTGCACCAAGCGTCCGGGCTGGACTCCGGACGCGCTCAAGGGCGCTTTGCTTGGCCGCAATCACCGTCAGCCTGAGACCAGGGCGCGACTCGAGCTGGCGATCGCCCGTACGCGCGCGCTGCTCGATCTCCCGGACGGCTATCTGGTCGCGATCGTGCCCGCCTCGGATACCGGCGCGGTGGAGATGGCGCTGTGGTCGCTGCTCGGCCCTCGCGGGGTCGATGTGCTCGCCTGGGAGGCGTTCGGCCGCGACTGGGTCACCGACATCACCGAACAGCTCAAGCTCACCGATGTGCGCCCTTTGCTTGCGCCTTACGGCGATCTGCCGGATCTCGCGCAAGTCGACTTCGACCGCGACGTGGTGTTCGCCTGGAACGGCACGACCTCCGGCGTGCGGGTGCCGAGCGGTGATTTCATCGCGGGAGACCGCAAGGGTCTCACCATCTGCGACGCCACCTCGGCCATCTTCGCGCAGGAGATCGATTGGCTGAAGCTCGATGCCGCGACCTTCTCCTGGCAAAAGGTGCTGGGCGGCGAGGCGCAGCACGGCATGCTGATCCTCGGCCCGCGCGCCGTGGCGCGGCTCGAGAGCCACACGCCGGCCTGGCCGTTGCCGAAGCTGTTCCGCATGACGCGCGGCGGCAAGCTGAATGCCGAGCTGTTCGAAGGATCGACCATCAACACGCCGTCGATGCTGTGCGTGCAGGATTATCTCGACGCGCTCGATTGGGTGGACAGCGTCGGCGGGCTTGCGGGCACCATCGCGCGGTCGAATGCGAATGCGTCGGTCATCGCCGAATGGGTGGCGAGAACGTCGTGGGTCGATTTTCTCGCCCGCGCGCCTGAGACGCGCTCGAACACTTCCGTCTGCCTCAAGATCGTCGACCCCGAAATCACGGGGCTGCCGCCGGAGATACGCGAGGCGTTGCCGCGGCGGATGGCGGCGCTGCTCGATCGCGAGAATGCCGCAAAGGACATTGCCGCCTATCGGCATGCGCCGCCGGGCTTGCGCATCTGGACCGGCGCGACCGTCGAGCGGAGCGACGTCGAGGCGATGCTGCCCTGGCTCGACTGGGCTTTCGCGGTCGAGAAACAGGCCCTCGCCAAAGCGGCCTGAAGCTCGCGGCCCTTAAACGGCGGCTCCATGTCGCTTAAGACAAAGAATACCGCCGTCTAAAGGATGCGCGACCAAGCTAGCCCTTTTGCGGCGTGGCCGACCCAGGAGCGCGGCGGCCATGCACATGCCTGATGCTCTTGGACGGCGCCGGCACCGAGGCCTTGGACGGCGTCGGCGCGCCCATGGTCGGACAGGTGTCGGCGTTGGGACGAGCCATGCACGCGGGGATGTCTGCAAGCGCCGGCGTCAGCGCGGCAAGCGACAGCGAGGCGGTAACGGCGAGACCTATGGCGGTGGTTCTCAGCATTGGGAGTCTCCTTGCTTGTGGCGAGCACGGCATGTGCCGCCTGTCGTCCGATCAAACACCCATGCCTTCCCTGGTTTCCCGCGCGGGATGCCGCAGCCCGCATGTGTCGCGCCGCGATTTGTCGCTGCGCCATTTGCCGCGGCGGGCTTGAACCGGCGAGGCCCAAATCGGGCGGCATGGAGGGCTCGCGTTGCGCCGGCCGAGGGGCTATAAGGTGACACGGCCCTGGCACTCGCGCGGGGCCGTTTGTGCGTCTTTTATCCAGGTTTTAGAGGACTTTAATCGTGGCCAATGTCGTGGTCGTCGGCTCTCAATGGGGCGACGAGGGCAAGGGCAAGATCGTCGATTGGCTGTCCGAG
>JBAUOI010000377.1:0-1852 GCA_049579665.1 Methyloceanibacter sp. | reverse complement strand
GATCTTCGATGCCACCCATTCGGTGCAACAGCCAGGGGGGCAGGGGACGGCGAGTGGGGGAGAGCGGCGCTTCGTGCCGGTGCTCGCCCGCGCGGCGGTGGCCGTCGGTGTCGCCGGCATCTTCATCGAGACGCATCCCGACCCCGATCGCGCGCCGTCCGACGGTCCGAACATGCTGCCGCTCGCCTCGCTCGAGCCGCTGCTCAAGGAACTGATCGAGATCGACCGATTGACGAAGCGCCTGAGCCATTAGCCATCATGGCATGACGGCGCAACGCGGGGATTGGCTCAGCCGCGGCCGCGATAGGGCGCGACGCCTTGCTCGGGAATCCACGCGCCTTCGGGCGGGGTGCCGTGCTGCCAGAACACATCGATGGGGATGCCGCCGCGCGGATACCAATAGCCGCCGATCCTGAGCCAAGCCGGATCGGTGAGCTCGACGATGCGCTTGCCGATGGCGATGGTCGCATCCTCGTGGAACGCGCCGATATTGCGGAAGCTCCCGAGATAGAGCTTGAGCGACTTCGACTCGACCAGCCATTCGCGCGGCGCGTAATCGACGACAAGATGGGCGAAGTCGGGCTGGCCGGTGACGGGGCAGAGACAAGTGAACTCAGGGCACGTGAAACGCGCGACATAGGCAGTGTCGCGATGCGGATTGGGCACCCGCTCAAGCTCAGCCTCTGCCGGCGTCTTGGGAAACGGCGACTTGGCGCCGAGCTGTCTGAGGCCGGTGATCTTGCGCGCCATCTGTCTACTCCGCCGCAAGCCGGGGGCGGGGCCCGCGATAGACGCAACCTTCATGGCAGGAATCGCGCGCCACCTCGATCTCGGCAAGGCCGGGCAGCCGGTTATGCAGGCGATCCCACAGCCAGATCGCGATCCGCTCCAGCGTCGGCTGATCGAGACCCTCGACCTCGTTCAAGAAGCGATGGTCGAGCGCCTCACGCGCGTCGCCGACCGCAGCCTCGACATCGTCGAGATGCATCACCACTCCGGTCGTCGCGTCGGGCTCGCCGTCGAGGGTAACGCGTACGCGGAAGGAATGTCCGTGCACCCGCGCATTCGGGTGCCCCGGCGGCGCCGAGGGAAGGAAATGTGCGGCTTCGAAGCTGAACTCTTTGTAGATACGCATGGCAGTCGTTTAGGGGATTTTGCGATAGCCCACCAGGGGTCCGATCACGGCAGCCCTAACAGCTTGTGGGTCTGGAGGCTCAATCGCCATTTGGGATGGGCGAGACAATAATCAATGGCCGCGCGAACATGGCTCGGCGACCTCGCGCCCTCATCCATCGGCTGAAGCAGGAAATGCGAGAAATCGAGCGCCTCAAGCGCGCGCGGATCGAGCGCCGCTTGCGGGTAGATGAGCTTCAACTCATCGCCCGACCGCTGCACCAGCAGCGCACCGGCCTTGGGGCTGACGCAGATCCAATCAATCGACCGCGGCACGGGCAGCGTGCCGTTGGTCTCGATGGCCACCTCGAAGCCGGTTCGGTGCAGCGCCTCGATCAGCTTCTCGTCGACTTGCAGCATCGGCTCGCCGCCGGTCAGCACCACATAAGGCGGCGTGCCTGAATTGCCGCGCCATACTTCGCGGCAGGCCCCGGCCAGGCTTTCCGGCGTGGCGAACTTGCCGCCACCTGGCCCGTCGGTGCCGACGAAGTCGGTGTCGCAGAAATTGCAGGTGGCTTCCGCCCGATCCTGCTCGCGGCCGGACCACAGATTGCAGCCAGCGAAGCGGCAGAACACGGCCGGCCGGCCGGTCTGCGCGCCTTCGCCTTGCAGCGTGTAGTAGATCTCCTTGACGGCGTACATCAGCGGAAATTGGCGCTTCGCCTCATCAAGAGCAAGT
>JBAUOI010000376.1:0-1869 GCA_049579665.1 Methyloceanibacter sp. | reverse complement strand
GTCTCGCGCATGCCGCCCAGCGCATGCCGGAACAGCGGCGAGATCGGATCGCCGGCAAACAGATTCTCTCCCGCCCTGTCGAGCAGGCTCAAATGGACATGCATCCCCGAGCCGGCCCAGTCGTGATGCGGCTTGGCCATGAAGGTGGCGTCGAGCTGATGCGCCCGCGCCGCCGCCTTCACCGCGCGCTTCAGTAGCAAGCCGTCGAGCGCCGCGGCAACCGCATCGGCGCGATGCTTGAGATTGATCTCGAACTGCCCGGGGCCGGACTCTTTCATGATCGCGTCGACCGGCAGCCCCTGACCCTCGCAGACACGGTAGATGTCGTCGATGAAAGGAGACAGCGCGTCCATCTCCTCGAAGCCGAAGGTGAGAGGCCGGTTTGGATCGTCGGAGAGACCTTCGGGGGTGTGGAGCATGGCGGAGCCGTTCGTCGTCCGCCGCGAGACGTAGAACTCGAGCTCCACGGCTGCGACGGGCGTGTGGCCCGCGCGCGTGAAATGTTCGACCTGATCGATGAGCACCGCGCGGGGGTCGATCTCGTCCCTGCCGTCGACGACCATCACCGCTTGAGCGTGCTTGCCGTCGCCGATAGGAATTGGAACCAGCGTCTTGCTCAGCAGATGGCAGTGGTGATCGCGGTCGCCGGTCTCCCACAAGCGGCCGGTCTCCTCGATGCAATTGCCGAGCGGGTCCATGATGAACACCGAGGTCGGCATCATCGCGCCGTTCTTGGCGATGCCGAGCAGATCGGACCGGCGAACGCGCTTGCCGCGCCCAATGCCGTTCATGTCGAACAGAACGACATCGATCCATTGCACCCCTGGATTGGCGGCGAGGAAGCTGTTCGCCTCGTCGAGGGTGAGCCGAGTGTTGGTCATGGCGTGTTGCCCTTGGCGGCTGCGCCAAAGCGGCGGAACAGTGAGACCGAGACCGGGTTGGCCTTCGCCGCCCATTCGGGGTGCCACTGCACGCCCAAACAGAACGCCGCGTCATCGGGTCCGCGCACGGCCTCGACCAGACCATCCTCGGCGAAGGCCTCCGCCTGGAGCGGCTCAGCGAGGCGCGAGATGCCCTGCCAGTGCAGCGAATTGACCGTGATCTCGTCTTTGCCGACCCAATCGCGCAATTTCCCGCTCAGCCTCACCGGGTGGACCGGCCCATAGCTCTCGTCGAGCGGAATATCGAACCGCGCGCGATGGTCCTTGTGGCCGTCCACGGCGTGAACGGCCTGATACAGGCTGCCGCCAAGCGCGACGTTCAGCTCCTGGAAGCCGCGGCAGATCGCGAACAGCGGCGTCTTGCGCTCGACCGCGGCGCGGATCAGCGGAAGCGTCAGCGCGTCGCGCAGCGGATCGAGCCGATCGGGCATGAGCGGCGTCTCCTCGCCATAATGTTCCGGCGCCACATTCGACACGCTACCCGACAAAAGGATCGCGTCGGCCACCTCGAAGATAGAGCCGATATCCGTCATGCCGGGGCCGACCGGCACAAGCAAAGGCTGGCACTCCGCCACCTCGGCAATTGCCGCGGAGTATTTGCGGCCCACGGCATCAAAGACATGACCTTCGATCAGCTTGCTACAGGCCGGGATGACGACGACCGGACGGCTCATGCGGCAAGCTCTCCGGCGACGTCGTTGAAGGTAAGGTCGAGCGCGCGGCCGATCACCGCCTCGGCCTCGTCGAACTGCGCTTGCGTCCAGATCAGCGGCGGAGCCATGACCATGGTGTCGAACACGGCGCGCATAATGAAGCCTTCGCTGAAGAAGTGGTCGCGGCAGATGAGTCCGACGCGGCCCGGATCGGCGAAGCGGCGGCGTGTGGCTTTATCGGCGACGAGCTCGATCGCGCCGAGCAACCCGACGGA
>JBAUOI010000375.1:0-8203 GCA_049579665.1 Methyloceanibacter sp. | reverse complement strand
AACCGACCGTGCTGGACGACATCCCGGCCCGGCCCCTTAAAACCCCTAACAGCAAGGAATCATCCGATGTCGATCAGCGCTGAGCGCAAGCAAGAGCTCATCAAGGAATATGCGACCAAGTCCGGCGATACCGGTTCTCCAGAAGTCCAAGTCGCCATTCTGACCGAGCGGATTACCAATCTCACAGAGCATTTCAAGACGCACGGCAAAGACAATCATTCGCGCCGGGGGCTACTCAAGATGGTCAGCCAGCGGCGCCGGCTGCTTGATTACGTGAAGTCTTCCGACGAAGACCGCTACCAGAAGCTCATCAACCGGTTGGGCATCCGCCGGTGACGGTGACTGTCATGCGGGCCACCCCGCGGTTGAGCTTGCGGATTACGTGCACCTGGGCAGCTCTCGCAAGGGCGAGCAGCGCCCCCACTCTTACCCACGCATTGGGAAATCATCATGTTTCATAAACACACCGTAGAAATCGAATGGGCGGGACGCCCGCTCAAACTCGAGACCGGCCGCATCGCGCGGCAAGCCGACGGCGCCGTGCTCGCCACTTATGGCGGGACGACCGTGCTGGCCACCGTCGTTGCCGCCAAGGAAGAGAGGCCCGGCATCGACTTCTTTCCTCTCACCGTGAACTATCAGGAGAAGACCTTCGCCGCGGGCAAGATTCCCGGCGGCTATTTCAAGCGCGAGGGTCGACCCACCGAGAAGGAAACCCTCACCTCGCGGCTGATCGACCGGCCGATCCGTCCGCTGTTCGCCCCAGGCTTCAAGAACGAGACGCAAGTCATCGCCACCGTGCTGTCGCACGATATGGAGAACGATCCGGATATCGTGGCGATGGTCGCCTCCTCCGCCGCGTTGACACTCTCGGGCGTGCCGTTCCTCGGCCCGATCAGCGCCGCGAGAGTCGGCTATATCGCCGGCCAATATGCTCTCAACCCAATGATCGACGAGATGCAAGAGAGCTCGCTCGATCTCGTGGTCGCCGGCACGGCCGACGCCGTGCTGATGGTCGAGTCCGAGGCCAAGGAGCTGTCCGAGGAAGTGATGCTCGGCGCCGTGGTTTACGGCCAGAAGCATTTCCAGCCGGTGCTCGACGCCATCGTCAAGCTCGCCGAGCGCGCCGCCAAGGAGCCATGGGACCTGAAGCCCAAGGACGATGGCAAGATGGTCGAGAGCGTGCGCGGCGTCGCCGAGGCGGAGCTGCGCGAGGCCTATGCCATCGCCGCCAAGCATGAGCGCCGCGATCGCGTCGCCGCCGTCAAGGAGAAGGTCGTCGCCGCGCTGGTTCCGGCGGACGCCGACCCGACGCTGGCGCCCAAGGTCGCGACCGCCTTCAAGGAGGCCGAGAAAGACGTCGTCCGCTCAAGCATCCTCAACACCAAGAAGCGCATCGACGGGCGGGATTTGACCACCGTCAGACCGATCGTCTGCGAGGTGGGCATCCTGCCGCGCACCCATGGCAGCGCGCTGTTCACAAGGGGCGAGACGCAAGCGCTTGCCGTCGCCACGCTTGGCACCGGCGAGGACGAGCAATATGTCGACGCGCTCCAGGGCACCTACAAGGAGACCTTCATGCTGCACTACAACTTCCCGCCCTATTCGGTGGGCGAGGTTGGCCGCATGTCGTCTCCCGGCCGGCGCGAGATCGGCCACGGCAAGCTTGCCTGGCGGGCTATCCACCCGGTGCTGCCGGAGCGCGAGAGCTTCCCCTACACCATCCGCATCGTGTCGGAGATCACCGAGTCCAACGGCTCCTCGTCGATGGCGACGGTGTGCGGCTCGTCGCTGGCCATGATGGACGCGGGCATTCCGCTGAAGCGCTCGGTGGCGGGCATCGCCATGGGCCTGATCAAGGAAGGCGATAAATTCGCCGTCCTGTCGGACATCCTCGGCGACGAGGATCATCTCGGCGACATGGACTTCAAGGTCGCCGGCACCTCCGAGGGCGTCACCTCGCTACAGATGGACATCAAGATCACCGGCATCACCGAGGAGATCATGCAGGTCGCGCTCAATCAGGCGCGCGAAGGCCGCATGCATATTCTCGGCGAGATGGACAAGGCGCTCAACACGGCGCGGCCGGAGCTCGGCGAATACGCGCCGCGCATCGAGACCATCCACATCCCGGTCGACAAGATCAGGGAAGTGATCGGCTCGGGCGGCTCGGTGATCCGCGAGATCGTCGCGGAGTCCGGGGCCAAGATCGACATCTCCGACGATGGCACGGTCAAGATCGCCTCGGCCAACGCCGAGTCGATCCGCGCGGCGATCAACCGCATCAAGTCGATCGCCTCCGAGCCGGAGGTGGGCGAGATCTACAAGGGCAAGGTCGTCAAGGTGATGGAGTTCGGCGCCTTCGTGAATTTCTTCGGCGCCAAGGACGGGCTGGTGCATATCTCGCAGCTCGCCGACGGCCGGCCGAAGGCGGTCACCGACGTGGTCAAGGAAGGCGACATCGTTTGGGTGAAGCTGCTTGGCTTCGACGAGCGCGGCAAGGTCCGGCTGTCGATGAAAGTGGTCGACCAGGAGACCGGCAAAGAGCGCGAGAAGGCTGAAGCCGCAAGCTAATCGGCTCTTCGCACCATCTGGATTTCGTCATGCCTGGTTAATTCGAATTGGCGGGAGGCGGCGTGCTGTTGCCCTCATCCTTCGCGCATTTGGTGGCGATGACGAGATAGTCGGTGTGCTTTGCCTGCCATTCCTCGGACTTGGCCCTGGCCGAGCCGATGCACTGGATCACGTCTTCGGAGACGACCTCCGGTAAAGAGATCTCCTGGCAGGTATTGGGCGGCGCCGCGAGGCACGCAACGAGTACGAGATGGACGGCCATGGCCCGTCATTCCTCCTTCAAGACTTCACCTTGCGCCTTCTACCCAGACGCAGGGATTTTCACAACAGAATCCGCGCCTTATGCCTAAGCCGCAGATTTATTGCGCGGCTTCTCTCTGCGCCTTCTCAACCGCCGCCTCGGCCTCCTCGGCCTGCTCAAGGGTCTTGAGCGCCTGAAGGTGCGGCATGGCGATGGTCGAGTAGCCGCAGTCGACGAAATGCACCTCGCCGGTGACGGCGCCCGACAGGTCGGACAAGAGATAGAGGGCGGCGCCGCCGACCTCATCCAGCGTCGGCGAACGGCGCATCGGCGCGTGGCGCTGCTGATAATGCAGCAGCGTGCGCGCATCCGAAATGCCCGCCCCGGCCAGCGTGCGCATCGGACCCGCCGACAGCGCATTCACCCTGATGCCTTGCGGGCCGAAATCGGAAGCGAGATAGCGCACACTCGTCTCGAGCGCCGCCTTGGCAACGCCCATGACGTTGTAGCAGGGCACCACGCGCGTCGCGCCGCCATAGGTGAGCGTCAGCAGCGAGCCGCCGGAGGGCATCAAATCGGCAGCAAGCTTGCAGATCTCCGTGAAGGAGAAGCACGAGATCACCATGGTGTGCTCGAAATTCTTGCGGGTCGTGTCGGCATAGCGACCGCGCAGCTCGTTGCGGTCTGAGAAGGCGAGCGCATGCACGACGAAATCGAGCGAGCCCCATTGCTTGCGGATCACGTCGAAGATGTGCTCGACGCTTTTAAGATCCTCGACATCGGCCTCCTCGATGATCTTGGCGCCGATGCCTTCGGCAAGCGGAACGGCACGGCGGCCGAACGCGCCGCCCTGATAGGAAAAGGCAAGCTCGGCGCCCTGCCCGTGCAGCACGCGCGCGATGCCCCAGGCGATCGAGCGGTCGTTGGCGACCCCCATCACCAGTCCCCTCTTACCCGCCATCAACGCCCCGGGCTCAGCGATATCTCTTGTTGTTGCCATGGCACTTACTCTGGTTATGGGTTGCCCCGTTTCGTGTGTTCTCGTTCTCAACCATCCAGACGACGAAAGACCAGTGTGGCGTTGGTGCCGCCAAACCCGAAGCTGTTCGACATTACGGTGTTAATGGCGACATTGTCCTGGCGCTTGCGCACGATCGGCATGTCGGCAACGGCGGGATCGAGATTATCGATATTGGCGGATTCGCAAATAAAGCCGTTATTCATCATCAACAGCGAGTAGATCGCCTCATGCACGCCGGCGGCGCCCAGCGAATGACCGGTCAGCGACTTGGTGGCGCTGATCGGCGGGCATTTGTCGCCGAACACTTCGCGGATCGCCTCGATCTCCTTCACGTCGCCGATCGGCGTCGAGGTGGCGTGCGGATTGATGTAGTCGATACCGTCGGCGACATTCTGCATCGACATGCGCATGCAGCGCGCCGCGCCCTCGCCCGAAGGCTGCACCATGTCGTAGCCGTCGGACGTTGCGCCGTAACCGATCAGCTCGGCATAAATGCGCGCGCCGCGCGCCTTGGCGTGCTCGAGTTCCTCGAGCACGACGACTCCGCCGCCGCCGGCGATAACGAAGCCGTCGCGATCGACATCATAGGCGCGGCTGGCGAGCTCGGGACGGTCGTTGAAATCCGACGACATGGCGTTCATGGCATCGAACAGGACGGAAAGCGTCCAGTCGAGCTCCTCGCCGCCGCCGGCGAACACGATGTTCTGCTTGCCCATTTGAATCAGCTCTGAGCCGTTGCCGATGCAATGCGCCGAGGTGGAGCAGGCCGAGGAGATCGAATAGCTGACGCCCTTGATGTGGTAGGGCGTGGACAGCGTCGCCGAGTTGGTCGAGCACATGGCCTTCGGCACTTCGAACGGCCCGACCTTCTTCGGGCCCTTCTCGCGAGTCGTGTCGGCGGCCTGGACGATGGCCCGGGTGGAAGGACCTCCCGACCCCATGATCAGCCCGGTCTTCTCGTTGGAGATGTCGTCCTCCTCGAGGCCTGAATCGCGGATCGCCTGTTGCATGGCGATGTAGTTCCAGGCGGCGCCCTCGCCCATGAAGCGGCGCACCTTTCGGTCGATCATCCCCTCCCAGTCGAGCTTGGGCGCGCCGTGCACCTGGCAGCGGAAGCCGAGCTCGGCATATTTGTTGGCCTTGACGATTCCGGATTTCGCCTCGCGCAACGAGGCGAGCACCTCCTGGGCGCTATTGCCGATGGAGGACACGATGCCCATGCCGGTCACGACCACACGTTTCATCGAGTGAAAATCCTAGGAATTAAGACCGCGATCTATCACGGATCACACTTGTGCGTGGGCGGCTTCGCCCGCCTGGAACAATCCGACCCGCAAATCCTTGGCCGTATAAATGGTCTCGCCATCGGCTTTAAGCCAGCCATCACCGGTGCCAAGGGTGAATTTCCGCCGGATCACCCGCTTCAGCTCGACGATATATTCGAGCTTCTTCATGGTCGGCAGCACCATGCCGGAGAATTTCACCTCGCCGACGCTTAAAGCGCGGCCCTTGCCGGGGGCGCCGAGCCAGCCAAGGAAAAAACCGAGCAGCTGCCAGAGCGCGTCGAGCCCGAGGCAGCCCGGCATGACCGGGTCGCCCTTGAAATGGCAAGGGAAAAACCAGAGATCGGGCTTCACATCGAGCTCGGCCACGATGCGCCCATAACCGTGCTCGCCGCCTTCTTCCGCGACATGGGAGATGCGGTCGAACATCAGCATGGGCGGAAGCGGCAATTGCGCATTGCCGGGGCCGAACAATTCGCCCCGCGCGCAAGCCAAGAGATCCTCATAGTCGAATTGGTCCCGCCGCTCAGACATCGATGCTTAGACTTCCTCCCACAAGGCAACGCTTTTCGCGGAATTTGGGTGGTTTCCTAACACAGACAAGGGCCCTTCAAAAGCCCGCGTCGCCCTAGGACGAAGCCAGAAGGTTGGCCATTCCGGCGCTCCAGGCCTATAGCCCGCAAAGGTGTCAGGCATGGGACAGCCGTCCGCGCGCGCTGCTCTGACATGGGTCAAGTGCCTTAAGTTGCGGGGGAGAGGTCTTTCAGACTATATTTCCCTGAATTTATCGGACATGGTCAAAACAGATGCATAGGCCACCCCAGGGCACGCTGAAATTGCCAACCGAGCTCAGCCAAGGCAACGTCGCCAAGATCCTGCGCGGCGCGGGGCTTAGGCCGACGCGGCAACGCGTGGCGCTGGCGCATCTCCTGTTCGCGGAGGGCGACCGTCACGTCACGGCCGAGACGCTGCATGAAGAGGCGCTGGCGAAGAAAGTGCCGGTGTCGCTCGCAACCGTCTACAACACGCTGCACCAATTCACCGAGGCTGGGCTGTTGCGCGAGGTCGCGGTCGAAGGCGCCAAGACCTATTTCGACACCAACACATCAAACCACTACCATTTCTTCTGCGAGCACTCCGGCAAGCTGATGGATATCTCGACCGGGTCGATCCGCATCGAGGGGCTGCCCGACGCGCCTGACGGCATGGCCATCTCCCGCGTCGATGTGCTGGTCAGGCTCGTGGACAAGCAGAGCCGCTAGGCGCCCTACTTCACTTCCTCGCCTTTATAGACGCCCCACAGCTTGTCCTGCTGGACATAGCCGGAATAGTCGTCGACCGAGACGTTGCACCATTCTCCGTCGCAGGAGAGCACATTGCCGAGCACGCCCGACTGGAGCTCGGCGACGGCGCGCGAGCCCGTGGAATTGGAGCTGTAAAGCCGCACACGCTCCTCGCCTTTCGACCAGGGCGTGACGAGCGCCGTGCGGCGCGCGCTGAGCAGGCTGTGGAACACCCAGCCGTCGGCGCCCTCGCTGTCGCGCACGCGCCGCCAATTGTCGGATTCGGCGATTACCTCGACGGGGAGGCCGGCGCGGGAGAACACCCAAACGATGGCCTGGTCGGTGCTCGGACCTTTTCGCACATTAACCTTGTCGGACTTGAGGCTCACGAAACGCGGAACGGGCAGCGCCGACTTGCCGGTCGACTCGATGGCCGCCTGTTTGACATTGTCCTCGGCGGCGCTCGGCCCGGTGGCTGACGCGAATGTCAGCGCCAAGGCGCCCACGGCCGCGATCGAAATGAGATGCCTCACCCTTGAGCCCACCCTTGCCGCCAGTTTGTACAATGCCCGCAATGGCTTCAGGGCCCCGAATCGGCCCGCTCCCACCATGGTCCTCATTGGCTGATAAAAGTGAAAGGATCGTGGCTCCAAGACAAGATGGCCCTTTATCTGGCAAAGCCGGTTCTGTTAGAGAAAGGCGCGCTTTTCCTTAAGCGCCGCAAAATGACGCGGAGAAATCCCCCTCCCCGCGATAAATCCTAACTGGACTGGTAATGGCTGACCGACCTCTCGTTATCGTCACGCGCAAACTCCCCGACGTGGTGGAGACGCGGCTGCGCGAGCTTTTCGACGCAAGGCTCAATCTCGAAGACAAACCCTATACCCGCGAAGAGCTGATCGACGCGGTCAAGGTCGCCAATGTGCTGGTGCCGACCGTCACCGATCGCATCGACCGGGCCGTGCTGAGCCAGGCCAGCCCCAATCTCAAGCTGATCGCCCAGTTCGGCACCGGCGTCGACAATATCGACCTGGAAACGGCACGGAACCGCTCGATCCTGGTCACCAACACGCCCGGCGTGCTGACCGAGGATACCGCCGACATGACCATGGCGCTGATCCTCGCCGTGCCGCGCCGGCTCACGGAAGGCGCCAACGTGCTGCGGAGCGGCGCCAATGGCTGGCAGGGCTGGTCGCCGACCTGGATGCTCGGCCACCGCATCTTCGGCAAGCGGCTCGGCATTGTCGGCATGGGGCGGATCGGCCAGGCCGTCGCCAAGCGGGCCAAGGCGTTCGGCCTTCAGATCCATTATCACAACCGTAGGCGGGTCGCGCCCGAAGTGGAGAAGGCGCTCGAGGCCACCTATTGGGACAGCCTCGACCAGATGATCGCCCGCATGGACATCATCTCGATCAACTGCCCGCATACGCCGGCGACCTATCATCTGCTCTCGGCGCGGCGGCTCGCGCTGCTGAAGCCATCGGCCTATATCGTCAACACCGCGCGCGGCGAGGTGATCGACGAGAACGCGCTCGCCCGCATGATCGAGAACAACGAGCTGGCCGGCGCGGGACTCGACGTGTTCGAGCACGAGCCGGCGGTGAACCCGAAGCTGCTCAAGAGCGACAATGTGGTGGTGCTCCCGCATATGAGCTCCGCCACGCTCGAAGGCCGTATCGACATGGGCGAGAAGGTCATCATCAACATCAAGACCTTCCTCGACGGCCACGCCCCGCCCGACCGCGTCCATCCCGCGATGTTCTGAGCAGGGGACAGAAGTCGGAAGTCAGAACTCAGAAGA
>JBAUOI010000374.1:0-4764 GCA_049579665.1 Methyloceanibacter sp. | reverse complement strand
AGCCAATACTGGTGCAGATGCGGCGCCGACGCCGATGGATTGGCGCCCCAGACCATCACGCATTGCGAGCCGTCGACGGTGCGCGGATCGAAGCCGCGGGTAGATTCTCCGTACATGAGCTGGAGTGCCACGTGCCCAGCCTTGTTGCAGACCGTATCCGGGTCGACCTCGGTAGCGCCGATACGATTGAAGAACCGTAAGGGAAAGCTGCCGGCGATCAGCGAGCATGTTCCCGTGTAGTGGGTCTGTAAAATGGCCCCTGCCCCCTCGCGGCCGCGGATGGTGTTGAGGCGCTTTGCGATATCGCCGATGGCCTCGTTCCAGCTCGTCGGCTCGAACCGGCCCGTGCCTTTGGGCCCAACCCGCTTCAAGGGGCGCGTCACGCGTGCGCTCGGGTCACGCCAGATCCCGTTGTAGCCAATGGAGCATTTGCCGCACAACGCGCCCCGGCTGACGTCGTGTTCAGGATCGCCCACCACATTGAGGGTGCCGTCCGTCGCAATTTTCACCAGCACTCCACACGCGTCGTAGCAATCGCGAGGACAGGTCGTGCGGATCGCGGTGGCATCCATTATCGGTAGTCTCCTCGACGTCTTTGGGCAGCGTCGCGCATCGGTTTGCCCCGCATTCAGGATTCCGGGTCGAAGGCGATCGGCAGCTTGATGGGGCCGGTGTTCCCGCTGTCCGGTAGCCAGGTCGGCTGGCCGTCGTAGCGCGGATTTCGAATGCGCTGGGCCAGCAGCCTCAGCGCCTCGGTCATGTCGCAGCGAGCAATGAAGTGGCCGAGGCAATGATGCACGCCGCCGCCGAAGCCAAAATGCAGCTT
The DNA here is from genome assembly GCA_049579665.1 of Methyloceanibacter sp. Lineage (GTDB taxonomy): Bacteria > Pseudomonadota > Alphaproteobacteria > Rhizobiales > Methyloligellaceae > Methyloceanibacter. The sequence continues at coordinate 3,938 of JBAUOI010000374.1, read as the reverse complement.
GCGCTTCGCGGCGATGTCGAAGCCCGGCGTGAAATGCCGCGGGTCGGTTCCGGCAGATTCGGATAACAGGTGAATAGTGGTGCCCTGCCTGAACTCGAGACCGCCATAGGTGAAGTCCTCCATCGCCTCGCGGGTGACCCAGGTCGTCGTCGGGCGCACCCGCATCACTTCCTCGACCGCGTTCTTGGCGAGCTCCGGCTGGTCGGCCAGGAGCTTCCATTGGTCCGGATGCTCCACGAACATGCTCATCGCCAGACCGAGCTGATTACGCGTCGTGTCGATGCCGCCGAACACGGCTACGACGACCATATCGTATAGTTCCTGGTCGCTGAGCGCGTCCTTGTCCTCGTTGGCCTGCAGCAACAGGGAGATGAAATCATCGCCAGGGGGTCGTGCCCGACGCTCCTCGACCACCTGGTGGGCGTATTCGAATAAGGCGGCGGTCGCCTCGTCGATCTTCCCCACGTCCTGCTTGAAGGTGACGCCGAGTGCCAGGCCCATATCGCCGGCAATGTCGGCCAGCCGCCGCCACTCACTCTGATCGAGACCGAGCAGGACGCAGGTGACCCGCGTCGCATACGGTTCGGAGAATTGTGCCATGAAGTCGCAGCGGCCGCGCTTGGCGAACTCATCGATGATGTCGTTAGCGAGCTCGGCGAATTTCTGCTGCAGCGCGATAATGGGCTTCGGCGAGAATGCTGGATTCGCCAGCCGCCGCAGCCGTGCATGATCATCGCCGACACGGTTCAGCAGCATGCGCTGCCACCAATCGGAAAACGCGCCGGTCACATTGTTGTGGGCCGGCCAGGCATAGCTGCCCTGACGCAGCCGCGGATCGCGCAACAACTTGCCGACATCCTCATAACGCAGCACCGCGAAGCCATAGGGTGTGCGCGCGCACCAGCTACGCTCACGCGCTCTGCGCACCTCCGCCGAGCGAATCGAGAAGCCCGGATCGGAGAGATTCAGAAAGGGTACATCGACGGCGTCTACGGAACTCATTCCCGCCTCCCAGCCGCTGCTTGGCGCCGATGGGTCAGGTTCCGAATCGACGCGAAGAAAAACCGGCCACGGGGAGAGTACTTGCCGTGGCCGGAGTTTCGACCGCTTCTTCCCGCGCGTGCCTAGCTCGTGGCCCAGTGGTGCGTGAGGAGCACGATCAGCACGCCGGCGCCGAGGGCTACGTAAGGCAGGATTCCCGCATTGCTTCTGACGCCCGCCTCAGCGCCCAGATGCATGTCTTGCGCCATGTCCTTGGGAAACACGCCCTTGTCCTGAATGTAGTGGCGGAACAGGAACACCGGGATGATCAGCGACGCGAAGATGAGTCCGGTCCAGAGCGTGTGCGCCCCCCAGACGTCGGCGCCAATTCCCATCAGGGCGGCGTTAACGAACGCCAATACGCCACCGATCGCAATCAGGATCGCGGGCGCACGGTAAGGCCGTTCCCAGTTCGGCCGGTCCATACGATGAATCCAGCCAGCGTTGAGGTTCAGGAAATTGAAAATGATGTAGCCGACGTTGGATGCCGCAAGAATGAACAGGTAGTCGGACATCATAAGGAGGATCAGATTGAACGTCAGATCCGTCCACATCGCCCGCGTCGGCGCGCCCTGCTCGTTGACATGCGATAGATAGCGCGGCAGCCAGCCGTCCATCGATGCCTGATACAACGTGCGCGACGATCCCGCCATCGCAGTCATGATAGTCAGCATGAGCGCGAAGATCAGCAAGATGGCGACGAATGTTTCGATCAATGGGCCGCCGCCCAGCATCCCCGCCATGGCCTTGCCAACCCCCATGCCGCTGTAGATGTCCGGCGCCAGCATTCCCGTCAGTCCGAGAGCGCCCTGGAAGGACAGCGGCACAAGGATGAACACGGCAAGGCACACGAGGCCGGAGTAGAAGATGGCCTTGAACGTGTCCCGTTTCGGATCCTTGAACTCACGCGTGTAGCAGACGGCCGTCTCGAATCCGTAGGTCGACCAGGCCGCGATGAACAGACCTCCGCAGAAGAGAATCCAACTCGCCTTGTCCCAAACTCCGTCAATGGGATTTCCGTCGGCGTCGTGCCCCAGCGGCGCCAGCGGCACGAAGTTTTCCCGCGGCAGATCACCCGTCAGCAGTGGAACAATTCCGATCAACATCAGAGGCAGCAGCGCCGCGACACCCATGAGCATGGTCGCGCGCGCGGAACGCAGGATACCGCCATGTTGGATCAGGAAGCACGCCAGCATCAAAATCAAGCCGATAAAGAAGGTCGCGTTGATGCGCAGTGTCAGTCCTTCCTTGACCGCTCCGAGGTCGAGCAAGGTGATTTGCCAAGTGTTGATGGCAGCATCCGGCGCGAAAAAGAGACTGAGAATGTAGCCGGCTCCAAGCCCAGATCCGATGGCCAGCACCGGCGACCAAGCGAACCAGTTGCACCATACCGACGTCGGCGCGATGAACTTGGCGTAACGGACCCAGGCAACGGCGCCATAGACCGAGGCCCCGCCGGACTTGCCGGGGAACAGACCCGCGATCTCCGCGTAAGTGAAGGATTGAATGAAACCGAAGATGATGGAAATCGTCCAAACGAGCCAGGATGCCTTGCCAACCGTGGCGGCGATGCCACCGATTGAGAACAGCACCAGGGCAGGAACGCCGCTCGCCACCCAGAACGCGCCGGTCCAGTCTATTTTTCGGTGCAGGCTTAGCGCCGCTCCTTCTGCACCTTCCATCCCTTTCGCTGCCGTTGCAGTGCTCATGGCGAACCCCCAAAGGTTTTCAAGATGACGACGCTACCACCTCACAACCATGCCGCATGCCCGGAACGAATTGGTGGAGGCGCGGATCGCGCAGCTCTACGCACTTGGCCCAAAGTGGTTTAGCCGACGCGCTCGCCGCTGCGGTTTTTGGGCGGTAAAAGCTTAGACCCGTTGCCGAGCCCAGGACAATAGGAGTTCGCACCTGCCCACTTTGGTTTCGATTGGCACCTTTTGGAACGGCACCTTAAAGTGGCGTATTGGTTGGGCGGGCGGTCGAGCCGCTGCCCGCATATGATGTGATGTATTGTCACGCGTTACAGAGCGGAGCGAGCGAGGGAGTGAGTCATGACACGTGTTGCCGTGATCGGGGCCGGTCCGTGCGGCCTCAGCCAATTACGAGCATTCCAGCAGGCTAAGAGCAAGGGAGCGGACATTCCCGAGATCGTCTGCTTCGAGAAGCAAGGCGATTGGGGTGGTTTGTGGAATTACACCTGGCGCGCGGGTCTCGACGAGAACGGCGAGCCGGTCCATTGCAGCATGTATCGGTACCTTTGGTCGAATGGGCCCAAGGAAGTTCTCGAGTTCGCCGACTACACGTTCGATGAGCATTTCAAGCAGCCGATACCATCCTACCCGCCGCGCGAGGTGCTCTACGACTACATTGTCGGACGGGCAAAGGACGCCGGTGTGAGACTGTGGATCCAATTTTCCACGGTCGCGCGGCACATCAGCTACGATAAAAATTCAGGTCAGTTCTCGGTGACCGTGGAGCGCTTGAAGGACCATACGCTGCATACCGAGACGTTCGACTATGTGGTGGTGGCCAGCGGGCATTTCTCCGTGCCGAACGTACCCTACTTCCCTGGTATCGAGTCCTTCCCCGGCCGCGTGCTGCACGCCCACGACTTCAGAAGCGCCGATGAGTTTACCGGCAAGGATCTCCTCGTCGTCGGCGCGAGCTACTCGGCAGAGGACATCGCCCTGCAATGTCACAAATACGGAGCGAAGTCCGTCACCATGTGCTGGCGCACTCAGCCAATGGGCTTCAAGTGGCCGAAGACGATGGAGGAGCGGCCACTGCTGACCAAGATTGTCGGCAAGACGGTTCACTTCAAAGACGGTTCGACCAAGGACGTCGATGCCATCATTCTATGCACCGGCTATCAGCATCACTTCCCGTTCCTGGCC
>JBAUOI010000373.1:0-1819 GCA_049579665.1 Methyloceanibacter sp. | reverse complement strand
GTTCGCGGCGTGGAGTAGTTTGAGCTTTCGCCAGCATACTCCCTGTTAGACGGCAAAGGCGAAACTCTCTAACTGCGCTTCGGGGCTACGCGATATTGCCAACCGGAGGATACTCCCGATTTTGGGTCGCAACACAGCGGCAGCGCTAGGCCAAGCATACCGGAGGAATGTAAGAGAACAATGCAGTCAGTACTGATCACCGGCACCTCTACCGGCATCGGGCAAGCAACAGCGGTCGTTCTTGCATCGCGGGGCTGGCGCGTGTTTGCGACGATGCGGAATCTGCAAAAGACAGGCTTGCTCGAGCAGGCGCTCAAGAAAGCGGGCCTGCAAAGTAGCGTCGAGCTCGAGCAGCTCGATGTCACGAGTGAAGCCTCCATCCAAGCGGCTGTTGAATCGATGCTGGCTCGGACTGGCAACAAGCTCGATGCCGTCGTGCACAATGCCGGCGTGGCGGCCGCTGGCGCCTTCGAAGATGTGCCGGAGCCTGAGCTTCGGCGGGTGATGGAGACGAATTTTTTTGGTGTGCTCGGGCTGACACGCGCCTTGCTCCCGACCTTCAGGGCGCAAGGAAATGGCCGGATCGTCCTCGTCTCGAGCGAGGCCGCCTTCATGGGACAGCCCACAAACTCGATCTATTGCGCATCGAAATGGGCGATCGAAGGGTGGGCCGAGGCCATCGCCTACGAGCTTGAACCCTTTGAGATAGAGGTCATTCTTATAGAGCCCGGACCCTACCGGACTGAGATCTGGAAGAGCACGCCGCGTATTCAGCCGCCCGGCAGCCCATATCATGCATGGGTCCAGCAGGTCTTTCGTGCCGGCGATGCCCATGCCGCGAGTGTGGCGCGTGACCCGAACGAGGTGTCTCTCGTCATTGCCAACGCACTTGAGGCACCGCGCCCGCGGTTTCGCTATCCGGTCGGCCCGTTCGCCCGCCTCAATCATTTTATGAGAGGCAAGGTGCCAAGTCGCCTGCTGCGCAAAGCAACAAAGTTCTATTTGGGTCTGTCTCGAACGTTGCGCTAGTTTGCACGAAGGTACGTTTTGTTGACCCGGACGGTCTTCCGGCGTCGGACCCCACAGGCCCGCAGCGAGTCACTGACCGGGCGATGGCAATCTTGGGGGGGGATCGCTCCGTGACGCTACGGGCGTTCTATGCGGCCTCGCAGGCGCTCACATTCAGGGCTCAAAACTTTCCGTTCTCGGCGTGCTTGGAGCGTCCCCATATTGATATTGGGGCCTCGGCGGCATTACCGGCCCATAAGGGTTCGACGGTGACGCTTGATCATAGTCGTTCGAGAGTTGCCCCCCTCCGTATGGATCCGGTCCATATGGGTCTAACGAGCGCGGCGCTCCTCCATATTCATTCGAGTATCGTGCAGGTGGTGGCGGTGCACCTCCAAACTGTTCCCTAGAACGCGCACGTTCCGATGCGTCCTCCCACGGTGGGGACCCGTATGCGCCAGATCTCGACGGCGATGCATAGCTAGGGTCTGGCGATGGCGGTACGGACTCGACACTAGATGTCTGCCAAGGGCGGGAACATCCGGTCAAAACGAAAATCAAAGCAATAACGATGACGATGACTTTACGCATGGTGGGCTCTGCGGACGGCCCTAGATACTCACCCCAATCCATTGCTTGTCGGTTAAGCTGCTTTTCGCCGGCCTCGGCCCTCGCACTTTGATGTATAATAGATTAATTCGTTTTCACCGCAGGTGAGTGTATTGGCAGACAATCTTACAGAGGCTCTTCACAAGGCCATTGCGGCTGAACGCTCCGCGTATGCAATAAAGAGGGCTGCAGATCCTATGGG
>JBAUOI010000372.1:0-3845 GCA_049579665.1 Methyloceanibacter sp. | reverse complement strand
CCAATGTCGCCGCCGCCGAAACCTTGGAAGCCAAGCGGTCGCCGCTGATCTATCGCGTGCATGACAGCCCATCGAAGGAGAAGCTCCTTTCGCTCGCCGACTTTCTCAACACCATCGACATCAAGCTGCCGAAATCAGGCACGCTCAAGCCCGCGCTGTTCAATCGCATCCTCGCCGAGACCCGCGCCACGCCCACCGCCGAGCTGGTCGGCGAGGTGATCCTGCGCAGCCAGGCACAGGCAGAATATAGCCCGGGGAATTTTGGCCATTTCGGCCTGAACCTGCGCCGCTACGCGCATTTCACCTCGCCGATCCGCCGCTATGCCGATCTCATCGTGCATCGCGCGCTGGTGCGCACGCTGGGGCTCGGCAATGACGGATTGACGGACGCCGAGATCAAGGAACTTGGAGGGATCGCGCAAGCGATCTCCGACACCGAGCGGAGAGCCATGGCGGCGGAGCGAGAGACGGCCGACCGGCTGATCGCCGCTCATCTCGCCGATCGGATCGGCGCGACGTTCCAGGCGCGCGTCTCGGGCCTGGTCCGCACCGGCCTGTTCGTCAGGTTGATCGAGACGGGCGCCGACGGTTTCGTCCCGGCCTCGTCGATCGGGCACGAATATTTCTTTCACGACGAGGTCCGCCAGGCGTTGGTTGGCGAGGATACCGGCCTGGCCTACCGGCTCGGCGATCCGGTCGAGGTCCGCTTGGTCGAGGCAATCCCCACCGCCGGCGCGCTCAGATTTGAAATGTTGAGCGAAGGCCGCTCGATAGGGCCGCGACCAAAGGGCGCCCGTAGTCCAAGTGACAAGAGAGGCCCGCAACGTTACAAGGGCAAGCCGCGTGGGCAAAGTCGCGGCCGCTCTCGCAATCGCCGCTAGCAGCAAGGATCGAGTGATGCAGGATAGGGCTTCGGACGTCTACCGCTACCAAGGCAGGTCGCAAGATCGGCGCCCGATCTTTACCTCGATGCTGCGCGGTGCGGCGCTGAAATGCCCGGCTTGCGGCGTCGGCGCCATGTTCCGTCGCTATTTGAAGGTTGGCGACAGCTGCCCGCATTGCGGCGAGGAGCTGCATCATCACCGGGCAGACGACGCGCCTGCCTATTTCACCATCGTGATTGTCGGGCACATCGTGGTCAGCCTCGTGCTCGCGGTCGAGATGGCCTATCGGCCCGCGCTCTGGGTGCACGCGGCGCTGTGGCTGCCGCTGACCGTGATCCTCACTCTTGTCGTGCTGCCGTTGGTGAAGGGCGCGCTCGTGGGGCTGCAATGGGCGCTCCGCATGCACGGCTTCGATCCCGAGGCCAAGGATGAGATCGTCGAGAGCTTCGACGCAAGCCAAGCCTCCCCTCGCCCGCGCCGCCTTGACTTCCCGGCTTGAGCGAGTAGTTTCCCGGCCAACGCTGATAGGTTTTATCGAGGACGAAAATGGCCAAGCCCGTCACCCAGAAGATCAAGCTCGTGAGCTCAGCCGGCACGGGCTTTTACTACGTGACCAAGAAGAATCCGCGCAATCAGACCGAGAAGCTCGTATTCAAGAAATACGATCCGGTGGCGCGCAAGCACGTCGAGTTCAAGGAAGCCAAAATCAAATAGCGGAATTGGCGCTGGGCTTCGACGAAGCTCTGCTCTGCTGCGCGGGCCGCTGCCGGCTTCGGCGATCTTCATCGTTCGAATAGGTGGCCGGCCGAAACGCGGCGCTAACGAGGAGGCCACTCAACCGCGGTCCGGCCGGCCGAACCCCACGGACCCAGGAGATGCGGCGGACCTGAGCACTCCGTAGGGTTATCTTTGGCGACAAGGAACAACGGAAGATTGAGGGCGCTGGAAATCGCGCTTAAAGACCCCTACCCCAATTGCCTCCCCGTCGAATTCGTGGCGACAGTCAAACCATAAAACAGCCACTGAAGGGACGAAATCAATCACAATCTTCCGCTTAATACGATAAAATATGAGCCATTGTAAACACTTAAGGTTAAGCCTTCAGGTTCTGCCTCAAGTCAAAAAATGATCCGTGGCAGGAACTTATGCTCGGATTTCGCGGCCAGTGATTCGGTGGGAGGTCAGCTTCAGCGCCCCGCCGGGGTCTAGGCCGCGTCGGCTACGACCCGGTTGCGGCCGTCGCGTTTGGCGCAATAGAGCGCCTGATCCGCACGCTTCAGAATGAGCTCAGGCGTATCGTCGGCGAATTCGAGCGAGGCGACGCCCACGCTTGCCGTGACTTCGAGCGTGCCGATCCGCTCCCCGGCATAAAACGGCGCCGCCGCGATGCATTGGCGCAAGCGCTCGCCCACGAGATAAGCCTTGGCAAGGTCGGTATCCGGCATGACCACGACGAATTCCTCGCCGCCAAGGCGGCAAGCGAGGTCGATCCCGCGGATATTGCGCCGTACCCGCGCCGCGAACTCCCTGAGCACCGAGTCGCCGGCGTCATGGCCGTAGCTGTCATTGACCGCCTTGAAATAGTCGATGTCGAGCAGCAGCACCGAGAGCGGCTTGCCGCGCTGCGAGGACTCCTCGAACAGCGTCTTCAAGTGGCTCGTCATGTATCTGCGGTTGTGCAGCGCCGTGAGCGGGTCAAGGATAGCCATCTCGACCGTCTCCTCGAGCCGCATGCGCAGGAAGTCGGTATAGCGCTTGCGCTTGATCTGCGTGCGGACGCGGGCCAGCAGCTCGTTGGCGTCGACCGGGCGGACGATATAGTCGTTGACGCCCATGTCGAGGCCCCTGAGCAGCCTCGCGTCGTCACCCGGCTCGATGATGATCATGATCGGCAAATGCCGCGTCCGGTCGAGCGACCGGACCTGCGAACAAAGCCGCAAGCCGTCGGCATGCTCGAGGCTGAGGCTGACGATCATGAGGTCGAAATTGCCGTCGGGAAGCCGCAACAGCGCGCGGGCCGGATCAGACTCGCGCTCGACGTGATGCTCTTCTTGCAGTGTCGTGACGATCCGCTCGGCCGAACGGTCGCGGTCGTCGACCAACAGGATGCGCCCTCCCCGCCCAAGCTGATCGAGCTTGATGCCGATCGTCGCGGTGAAGCCCATCTGCTCTTCGGTCGAGGCGCGCATCAGCATCTCGTCGGTGAGCATCTTGAGCCGGGCGAGATTCTTCACCCGCGTGATCAGCGCGATGTCATCGACAGGTTTGGTGAGGAAGTCGTCGGCACCGGCCTCGAGCCCTTTCACTCGGTCCGAGGGCTGATCGAGCGCGGTGATCATGATGACTGGAATATGCTGGGTGCGCGGCTCGGCCTTCAGCCGGCGGCACACCTCGAAACCGTCCATGCCCGGCATCATCACGTCGAGCAAGACCACGTCGGCCCGCTCGCGCGCGCAGATGTGCAGCGCCTCTGGACCGCTTCGCGCCGTGCGCACCTCGAAATATTCGGCGGTGAGCCGCGCTTCCAGCAGCTTCACATTGGCATCGACATCGTCGACGACGAGAACGCGTGCGGTCATGACCTGGCTACCGTGCCTCGCCGATGAACTGCTTGACCGTGTCGAGGAACATCGTCACGGAGATCGGCTTGGAGATATACGCCTCGCAGCCCCCTTCGCGGATGCGCTCCTCGTCACCCTTCATGGCGCAGGCGGTGACGGCCCCCACCGGAATCTGCCTGAGCTGATCGTCCTCTTTCAGCCATTTGGTGACTTCGAGCCCCGACACTTCCGGCAACTGGATGTCCATCAGGATCAGGTCGGGGCGATGCTCGCGCGCGAGCGCGAGCGCCTCCATGCCGTTCCGCGTCTGCAACGTCTTGTAGCCATGGGCGTCGAGCAGATCGTGGAAGAGCTTCATATTCAGCTCATTGTCCTCGACGATCAGAACGGTCTTGGTCAT
>JBAUOI010000371.1:0-2299 GCA_049579665.1 Methyloceanibacter sp. | reverse complement strand
CGGCCACGATGGTGGCCGTACCCTCAGCGTCGATCGTGAGCGACGGCTTGAAATGGGGACCGATACGCGCCTCGCTGCGCATCGCGGCCAACGCGGCATCGTGGGAGATCTCGAGCTTTACTGCTTTGCGGCAACGGACCCTCTCTACAACAAGGCGCTCGCATCTACCGCTCATAGACCGGTCGGCGCACCGATAATATGACGCCGGTCAATGAACTATGGACAAATCTGCATTGACCTATTGGATCGCGATCAGAATGCAGGAGCTGTAAGATCGAGCTGACTTTTCTCGGTACGCGCGGGGAGATCGAGGCACGATCTCGCCGACACCGCCGGCATAGCGCTCTCCTCGTGAAGCGGGCTCGCGCTCGCATCATGATCGATTGCGGCGCCGATTGGCTCAGAGCGCTGAAATCGGTTGCGCCGACCGCGATCGTGCTGACCCACGGCCACGGCGATCACGCCTTCGGGCTGGCGCGAGGCGCGCCGTGCCCGGTCTATGCGACCGCCGAGACTTGGGCGCTGATCGACCGCTTTCCTATTGAAGACCGCCACATCGTAGAGCCCCGCGCCAGGTTTGCGATCGGCGGCGTCAGCTTCGAGGCATTTTCGGTGCAACACTCGCTGCGCGCCCCGGCCGTGGGCTACCGCATCGGCACAGGCCGCTCGACGTTCTTCTATGCGCCGGATCTTGCCGCGATCGAGGAGCAGCGCGAGGCGTTGCGCGGCGTCGCGCTCTATGTGGGAGACGGCGCCAGCATCGTGCGGTCAATGGTGCGTAGGCGCGGCGATGTCCTGATCGGGCACGCGCCGATCATCGCTCAGCTCGGCTGGTGCGAGGCCGAAGCGGTTTCCCGCGCGATTTTCACGCATTGCGGCAGCGGCATCGTGAAAGGTGAGGCGAGACGAATTGAGGCCCGCATCAGAGAGTTCGGGCGAGAGCACGGCGTCGACGCGAGCGTCGCCTATGATGGCCTGTCGCTTTCAATTTAGGCGCTCAAGTCTCTGCGCTCGGCGGATTGAGCCAGCGGATGTTCGGCGCTCGACGCGGCACGGAAGCCGGCCTACGCAGCGGGTGGCCGATGATGATCGGGGCGATCGGACTATAGGATAACGGCAGAGCCAGCGCTGCCTTGCCGTCCGCGGTGCCGAGCCAATGCTGGGCGAAACCGATCCAGCAAGTGCCGAGCCCAAAGCCATGGGCGGCAAGCATCATGTTCTCGGCGGCGAGCGCGCAATCCTCGACCGCCCAATCGGTCGGCTGGCAGGCGGTGATCACCACCAAGACCGGGGCATGGTAGAAGATGTGGAATTGCGGGTCGTTCAGCATGTCGCGGAAGGGATGCGCGGGCGCGCCCAGCGAAGCCCTCAGCAAATGGGTCTTGGCTTGGTCCGAAATACGGGCAAGCAGCGGCTGCTCCCTCACCACGACGAAACACCATGGCTGCTGATTGATCGCGCTCGGCGCCTGAACCGCCGCGTCGATCAGCTCATGCAGCACCGCGTCGCTGACCGGCTCGTCAGTGAATTCGCGCACGGAACGCCGCTCGTGGATGGCTTGCAACAGCTCCATGGTTCACCGGGCTCGCTTGGGCCTTAGCCAAGCGATGAGCTTCAAGTGGCTAATCGCGACGATCCCGCTCAAAGAAGCTGCCCGCGTTGATTGAGATCAAGGAGCGGCTGCAGCTTACGGCGTCGGGGGCTGGTCGGGTACCGCGGCCGAAGGCTCGGCAGCGGGCGGCTCCGCGGGTGTCCCCTCGACAGGCGCAGGCTCGGCGACCGGCGCCGGCTCGCTGGCGAGGGTGGTCGTGGTCCAGTCGACCAGATCGGTCTCGAGCTTGGCGAACGCCTCGCCGAACGCGTCCACATAAGCCTTCGCATCGCTGCTTTTGGCCGGCGCGGTGGCTTGGAAGGTGCTCGCGGCGACGATCTTACCGTCCTTGTTGGCGAGCTTGGCGACGAAGTCGATGTCAGCGACAGGGCCTGACGCCGTCGAGATATGGAAACGCCTGATGTCGATGAGCAGCTGATAGTCGCCGGTGAGGCCATCTCGAGTTCGGCTAACCGATTTCGCATAGCCGGCATTCTCGAAACTCTGAACCACCTTCGCCTGCACGAGGATCGGCAGGTTGTCGCCCCATCGCGCATTGTCCACCGGCACGCTTTCGCCGGCTTCAGGCTGGAGCAGGATCTTGTCGGTATTGAAACCCATCAGTGTGCTGGGCTCGGGCACGACGAGCGTCCAGGAGGGCGCCTCAGTCGGCTTTGACGCGAAATTGTTCGCGGCGACGAGATCATA
>JBAUOI010000370.1:0-1828 GCA_049579665.1 Methyloceanibacter sp. | reverse complement strand
GTGGCGGGCGACGCCAGCCAATCGGCGGGCGCGACCGGCCGCGGCGGCCTGTTGCGCATTGACGGCAACGCGTCGTCGCGCTGCGGCATCTCGATGAAGGGCATCGACATCGTCGTGCAGGGCTCGGTCGGACATATGAGCGCCTTCATGGCGCAAGCTGGCAATCTCGTGGTGTTCGGCGATGCCGGCGATTCGCTCGGCGACTCGATCTACGAGGCGCGGCTGTTCGTGCGCGGCGCGGTGAAGAGCCTCGGCGCCGACTGCATCGAGAAGAAGATGCGGGACGAGCACAAGCGCGCTTTGCATGAGGTGCTCGGACGCGCCGGCTTCAACGGCGAAATCGACCCGTCCGAGTTCAAGCGCTACGGCTCCGCGCGCAAGCTTTACAATTTCCACGTCGATAACGCCGGAACCTATTGATGGATTGGACGCCCCGCACCACCCCGCGCCCTTCGGCCACATTCGACGAATATTCGCTCTCGGAAATCCGCCGCGCCGCCGCCACCGGCATCTACGACATCCGCGGCTTCGGCGCCAAACGGCGCGTGCCGCATTTCGACGATCTGCTGTTTCTCGGCGCCTCCGTTAGTCGCTATCCGCTTGAAGGCTATCGCGAGAAATGCGGCACCGATGTCTGGCTCGGCACTCGTTTCGCGCAGAAGCCGATCCACATCAAGATCCCAATCACCATCGCCGGCATGAGCTTCGGCTCGCTCTCGGCGCAAGCCAAGGAAGCGCTGGGCCGGGGCGCGACCCAGGTCGGCACCTCGACCACCACCGGCGACGGCGGCATGACTGAGGAGGAACGGGGGCATTCGAATATTCTCGTCTATCAAGTGCTGCCCTCGCGCTATGGCATGAATCCCGACGATCTACGGCGCGCCGACGCCATCGAGGTGGTGATCGGCCAAGGCGCCAAGCCGGGCGGCGGCGGCATGCTGCTCGGCCAGAAGATTTCCGACCGGGTGGCTGAGATGCGCACGCTGCCCAAGGGCATCGATCAGCGCTCTGCATGCCGCCATCCCGACTGGACCGGGCCCGATGACCTCGAGATCAAGATCGAAGAGTTGCGCGAGATCACCGACTGGCTGAAGCCGATTTACATCAAGGTCGGCGCGTCGCGGCCCTATTACGACACCGCTCTCGCCGTTAAGGCCGGCGCCGATGTGATCGTGCTCGACGGCATGCAAGGCGGCACGGCGGCGACGCAAGACGTGTTCATCGAGCATGTCGGGCTGCCGATCCTCGGCGCCATCAGGCCGGCGGTGCAGGCGCTGCAAGATCTGGGCTTGCACCGCCAGGTGCAACTCATCGTCTCGGGCGGCATCCGCAACGGCGCCGACGTGGCCAAGGCGCTGGCGCTTGGCGCCGACGCGGTCTCGATCGGTACCGCGGCGCTGATTGCGCTCGGCGACAATGACCCCGCGCTCGAGGAGGAATATCGCAAGCTCGGCACCCATGCCGGCTGCTATGACGACTGGCACGAGGGGCGCGATCCGGCCGGCATCACCACCCAGGACCCGGTGCTTGCCGCCCGGCTCGATCCCGCGCTCGCCGGCCGGCGTCTTGCCAACTATCTTTCGGTGCTGACACTTGAGACGCAAACCATCGCGCGCGCCTGCGGCAAGAGCCATGTGCATAATCTGGAGCCCGAGGATCTCGTGGCGCTGACCGTCGAGGCGGCGGCCATGGCGCGCGTGCCGCTGGCCGGCACGGATTTGATTCCGGGGAATGAAGTAGTGTGGAATAAGGCTTGAGCGGGCACTGTAGAAAGGGAGTCACATGGCGGTCGATCTTGCAGCCGAGGCCCGCGAGCGCGGGATCAAAT
>JBAUOI010000369.1:0-5504 GCA_049579665.1 Methyloceanibacter sp. | reverse complement strand
ATGTGCAGCGGTCGACGCCAGGCGGCTATGCGGGCCCCGCGGTGATCTGCGCCGTCAAGTTCATCCCGATCGCCGGCTATCAGCCCGACAATCCCGGCATCCGCCTCATGTCGCAGAGCAACGAAATCGAGGTCTGGCTCATCCCGGTGCGGAACACGAGGATGTACGTGCCTTACCGGATTGTGCTGCCGACGCCGGTCGGCTATGGCTCAGCGCTGGTGACGTCGATCCAGGTCACCGGCGCGCGTCGTGCGAGCGCGGAGCCCTAATTTCTGCCTCACGAGATCAAGTGTTAACGTCGAGGCCCAAATCCCAAGATGTAGTAGGGAACAGATGCCGAAGATTAACGCTCCCCTGATTCGTGCGTGCTCCGTTCCCTTTCATTTCCTCGCCGTCTGAAGGAACGCGATCAGCAAAAACCCGATCTAGTGGTGATGGGCATTTTCCTTCACCCCGCACCTCGATCAGCGGGAAACCGTGCCAATTCGCGACAGAACGAAATCCGAATGGGCAGTGTTAGCGATTCGGACGAGATTCGTTCCCCCCTCGTCCCAAGGTTTCGCATCGATGGAAGTTCAGGACGTCAAGGATGAGTCGGCCTTTCTCCCCGCATTCCACAAATCTACAGCGCGGCCGCGGCGTCACCGCAGTGCTCGGGCCGACCAATACCGGCAAGACTCACCTCGCCATCGAGCGCATGCTCGCGCATGACGTCGGCATTATCGGGCTGCCGCTCCGGCTGCTCGCGCGCGAGGTCTACGACAAGATCGTCGCCCGGGTCGGCGCCGCCAAGGTCGCGCTGATCACCGGGGAAGAGAAGATCAAGCCCCCCTCGCCGCGCTTCTATGTCTGCACGGTCGAAGCCATGCCGCTCGACCTCGAGGCGGATTTCGTCGCGGTCGACGAAGTGCAGCTTGCCGCCGACGGCGAACGCGGCCACGTGTTTACCGACCGGCTGTTCCACGCACGCGGCTTGAGCGAGACGCTGCTGCTCGGCGCGGCGACCATGCGCGACGCCGTTCGCGAGATTCTGCCGGGCGCCAATCTCGTATCGCGGCAGCGCCTGTCGCAGCTCAGCTATGCGGGCGACAAGAAAATCACCCGGCTGCCGCGCCGCTCGGCCATTGTCGGCTTCTCGGCCAACGACGTCTATGCCATCGCCGAGCTGGTGCGGCGGCAGCGCGGCGGCGCCGCGGTGGTGCTCGGTGCGCTGAGCCCCCGCACACGCAACGCCCAGGTCGCGCTCTACCAGAACGGCGATGTCGATTTCCTGGTGGCGACCGACGCCATCGGCATGGGCCTCAATCTCGACCTTGATCATGTCGCCTTCGCCGGCATCCGCAAATTCGACGGGCAGAGCCACCGCAACCTTACCCCCGCCGAGCTCGGCCAGATCGCGGGCCGCGCCGGCCGCCACATGAATGACGGCACATTCGGCGTCACCGGCCAGGTCCAGCCGTTCGAGGCGGAGCTGATCGACCGGCTGGAAAGCCACTCATTCGATCAGGTCGGCGTCCTGCAATGGCGGAACCGCAAGCTCGCTTTCAGCTCGATCGAGCGGCTGAAGGATAGCTTGCGCGAGACGCCGGACCACCGGCGGCTTGCCCGCTCGCGCATGGTCGACGACGTGATCGCGCTGGAAAATGTGAGCCACGATCCGGCCGTGCGCGACATGGCGGGAGGGCCTGCCGCGGTCGCTCTCCTCTGGGAGATGTGCCAGATCCCCGACTATCGGAAGATCTCGGCGGCAAGTCACGCCGAGTTGGTCGCCACGCTCTACCGCTTCGTGATGAGCGATCACGGCAAGATCCCCGCCGATTGGTTCGCCACCCAGGTCGCGCTCGCTGACCGCAGCGACGGCGATCTCGATACGCTGTCGAACCGGCTGGCGCAGATTCGCACCTGGACCTTCGTCTCGCATCATGCCGACTGGCTCGACGATCCCGAGCATTGGCAGGGCCGCACGCGGGCGATCGAGGACACCCTGTCCGACGCATTGCATGAGCGGCTGACGCAGCGCTTCGTCGACCGCCGCACCAGCGTGCTGATGCGCCGCTTGCGCGACAAGGAGGAGATCGCGGCCGAGATCGGCGCCGACGGGAAGATCCTGGTCGAGAACCACTATGTCGGGCGGCTCGACGGCTTCCGCTTCACCCCTGACGCGTCGAGCGACGGCATCCACGGCCGCGCGACCCGCCATGCGGCCGCCCAGATCCTGGCGGGCGAGCTGGCGGATCGTGCCGATGCGCTCGCCGGGGCGCCCGACGAAGCCATCGCGCTCAAAGCCAATGGACGGATCGTCTGGTCGGGGTCCGAGATTGGGCGGCTCGAGAAAGGCGAGACGGCGCTCAAGCCGCGCATCACGCTGTTCGCCGACGAGCATCTCGCCGCCACAGACCGAGAGCGGGTGCAGAAGCGGCTGGACACGTGGCTCGACGCGGAACTGCGGGGTAAGATCGCGCCGCTGATCGTGTTGAGCGAGGCCTCCGACCTGTCGGGCCTTGCCCGCGGTCTCGCTTTTCAACTGACCGAGACGCTCGGCGTGCTGCGCCGCGAGACGGCGTCCGCCGAGATCAAGGCGCTCGACCAGGCGGCGCGCGCGCAGCTTCGCAAATACGGCGCGCGATTTGGCGCCTTCAACGTCTATATCCCGGCCCTGCTCAAGCCCGCCGCGGCCGATCTTGTGCTGATGCTCTGGGCGCTCCATTCAGGTCGCGAGCACGGCATCGACGAGGACGCGCTTCCCGCGCGCCCGCAACAGGGACTGACCTCGGTCGAGGCGGGCACCGTGCCGGAGCCTTATTGGCGGGCGGCCGGGTTCCATGTCGCGGGCACCCGCGCGGTGCGCATCGACATGCTGGAGCGGCTGTCCGACCTTATTCGCGCGCGCATCGCCTCTCGATTGGCCGAAGGGGGCGTCGCCCCGCCGCCCGGCGCGACCGGGGACGGCGGCTTCCGCGTGGTGCCCGAGTTGATGTCGGTGGTCGGCTGCTCGGGTGAGGAGTTCTGCTCGATCTTGAAAGCGCTCGGCTTCAGGCGCGAGCGGCGCAAGCTCGCGCCCGTGGCTCGCGCCGAGGCGCCGGCGGAGGCTGAAACGGGCCAGGGGATCGCGAGTGCCGAAGCTCAGACCGAAGTCTTCGCCGAGATTTGGCGGCCAGGGAAGCGCAGAGAGGCGCGCCAGGAGCGCCATGAGAAGCGGCGCGAGGATAAACCTCGGCGCGCGGAGCGTGGTAAAACGCCACGCGGCGAACGGCAAAGGCCCGAGGCTCATGCCAAGCGTGAGGCCGAGGCGCGGCGCGAGCAGGAGCGGAAGCGAGCCGTCGAGCATTCGCCCTTCGCCGCGCTCGAGGCGCTGCGCGGTCGCCTCACGGCCCGCCAGCCGGAAGGGAACTAGAGTTTAGAACGATGCCGGGGCAGCGGCTCGACAAATGGCTCTGGTGCGCGAGGCTCATTAAGACACGCACCGGCGCCGCGCGGCTGATCGAAGCCGGCAAGGTCCGCGTCAATGGCGACCGCGTGCTGAAATCGAGCCGGCTGGTGCAGGCGGGCGATGTGGTGACGGCAGCGTTTCTCGGCAGGCTGGCGGTGGTACGGGTGCTGAGTTCCTCCGAGCGGCGGGGACCGGCGAGCCTTGCGCGCACGCTCTACGAGGATTTGACTCCCCCCGCGCCGCCTCGTGCAGACGCCGACGGGCGGCAGGGGCCCCGCCCGACCAAGCGGGACCGCCGCCGGCTCGACGCGCTGCGCAACTCCGATCTCTGAGATCTGACTTAGGCCGCCGAAGTGGCAAGCCGAGGGCCGCTTGTCGCCGCAGGCTGGATGCGGCCGGCCCGCAACAACTCGGTCGCCTTTTCCACCATCACCGGCCGGCTGAAATAATAACCTTGCGCCTGCTCGCAGCCGGCGCCCAGCAGGAAGCGCATCTGCGCCTCGGTCTCCACCCCTTCGGCGATGACCTCAAGGCCAAGCTCGTTGGCAAGCCTGATGGCGGCCCTGACCACGGCGGCGTTGCGATAATCGACGGTGACGCGGAAGACGAATTCCTGGGCGAGTTTCAGCCGGTTGACCGGGTATTGGGTGAGATATTTGAGTGAGGAATAGCCGGTGCCGAAATCGTCGATGGCGATCTTGACGCCGAGCTGGTGGAGATTCTCCAGTGTGTTGGAATGCCGTTGTGTGGCCTCCATCAGCACCGATTCGGTCAGCTCGAGCTCCATATCTCCCGGATCGATGTTCCAGCGGCCGAGACTGTCCTCAACCTCGCGCTCGAGTTCGGCGGCGTTCTTGAACTGTACGCCGGAGACGTTGACCGACAGCACCGGTGGCGCGATACCCTCGGCATGCCACAGCTTGAGCTGCTGGCAGGCCGTGTCGAAAACCCATTTGCCGAGCGGCAAGATGGCTCCGGTCCGCTCAGCGACCGGGATGAAGGCAGCCGGCGTCAGCAGGCCCCGCGTCTTGTGGTTCCACCTGATCAGCGCTTCCAGACCGATGATGCGCCCGGTAGAGAGCTCGACCTGGGGCTGGTAGTAGAGCTCGAGCTCGCCTTGGTCCAAAGCGAGCCTTAGCTCGTCGGCGACGCGCACGCGGTCACGCACCACCAAATCGAGATCCTGGCTGTGGAAGCAGTAGCGATTACGGCCATCGTCCTTGGCGCCGTAGAGGGCAAGGTCGGCCTGCATCATCATCGCCTCGGCGCCCGCCACCTCCGGCGAATAGAGGGATATGCCGATGCTCGAGGTGATGCGGATCTTGTGACCCTTGATGCTGAAGGGCGCCGAGAGGTGCCTGCCGATCCTGGCCGCGAGATCCTCAGCCGTCACGGGGTCGCTCACTTCGGTCAGCAGGACGGCAAACTCATCGCCGCCGAACCGCGCCACCAGATCGTCTGCGCGCACGGCGTTCCGCAGCCGGCTCACGACCTCCTTCAACAAGAGGTCGCCCATGGCGTGGCCGAGCGTGTCGTTCACGTCCTTGAAATTGTCGATGTCGAGATAGAGCACGGCGAAAGGCGGAGCGCCGCGCCAAGCCGCGGTGAAGGCCATGGTCAGGCGCTTGGTGAAGGCGCGGCGATTGGCAAGGTTGGTCAGAAGGTCGGTCTGGGCCAGCTCAAGGATCCGGCTATTGGCCGATTCCAAACGCAAGGCATGGCTGAGTGAGGCCCACATGTAGGCCAGCACCGCGCCGAAAACCAAGAGGACGGCGGCAAGCACCAGCCAAGCTCGATAGAAGCTGCTAAAGCCCCCCTGCTGCGGGACAACCACAAGATTCCAATGGGAGTTGCCGGAGGCAATCGCCATCGTCCGATTCGGTAACTCAGACAAGGCCCGCGCGGATTTCGCCTCGATCGGTTGTGCCCGGCCGATCGCGCCGCGCACGAAGACCGGCGCAGCTCCCGTTCCCGCCCCGGCATCGAAAAGGCACACGTCAACGGTCTTCGCCAGGTTCCGCCGGGTGGTGCGGCGTCGAAGACAGCGAGGTCTGGTATCGCCGCGATTGGATGG
>JBAUOI010000368.1:0-4950 GCA_049579665.1 Methyloceanibacter sp. | reverse complement strand
ATTACACAGAACGCACTACCGACCCAGACCGAACACAACTGGGCAACTACAGCATGCCTTTGGCCTGTGGCAGTTTTTTGACGGTTGTTTGTCAATCTCACCAATAGCCACAAGTGTTTGCGGGCGCGCCCTCACACCGAACAACGCCACACGCGCAACCCGCCGTGAGCCTCAACGACGCATAGCCCCAAGAGTTCCGCCGCTCCCAGGATGGACCTTGTGCAGGCGCGCGGCGCATGCACAATGCTTGAAAATCGGGCAGTCCTGACCCGAGATCGAGGTGAGGAAGCCATGCGTTGGCGCGGCGAAAGAGAAAGCGAGAACGTCGAGGACCGGCGCGGCGAGGGCGGCGGTTTCGGCTTTCCCTTCCCGGGCGGCGGCATGCGCTTTCCGAGCGGTGGCTCCGGCCGTGGCGGCGGCATCGGCATTCTGGGCATCCTCATCATTCTCGGGCTGATGTTCTTCTTTGGCGTCGATCCGAGCGTCATTCTGCAAGGCGGCCCTCCCGGCGGCGATCAGGGGAACTTCCCCGATATCCAGTTGCCGCAGTCGCGGCCCGACACCACCAATTTCCCGATCCCCGGACAGCGGCATGGGGCGCCGGTCGAGCGTCCTCAAACCACCAACGAGGACGACCTGAAGCGCTTCGTGGCTGTCGTTCTCGGGGACACCGAGGATGTCTGGCGGGACATCTTCGCGCGCTATGGCGAGCGCTACAGCGACCCCACGCTTGTGCTGTTCTCCGGCGGCGTCCGCTCGGCCTGCGGCACGGGTCTCGCGCAGATGGGCCCGTTCTATTGCCCGAATGACGAGAAGGTCTATATCGACCTCGATTTCTACGAGGAGCTGAAAAACCGCTTCCACGCGCCTGGCGACATGGCGCAAGCCTATGTCATCGCGCATGAAATCGGCCATCACGTGCAGAAGCTGCTTGGCATTGCCGATCAGGTCGAGGCGGCGCGCCAGCGCATGGGCCAAGCCCAAGCCAACGCGCTGCAAGTCCGCATGGAGCTCCAGGCCGACTGCTTTGCCGGCATCTGGGCCAACCACGCCGAGGAGACCAAGAATATCATCGAGCCGGGCGATATCGACGAGGCGCTGAACGCGGCGAGCGCTATCGGCGATGACCGCATACAGAAACAAACGCAAGGCTATGTCGTGCCAGACGCCTTCACGCATGGCTCTTCGGCCCAGCGCGTGCGCTGGTTTAAGCGCGGCTACGAGAGCGGCAAGCTGGACGTTTGCGATACCTTCAACGCCGACCAGCTTTAGCGGAACCGGAAGCGCCGACGCGCGTTTGCAACTTTCGCCAGGATGCCAATTCGCGGCGCCCAATTGAATCGCGCCGCAGACAGCGTAGTGTATTGGCAGGGATTCGCGGGGGGCGTAAGCGGCGGGGGGAGAGACGTGCGGGCTGCGTGCCTGTTGCAGGCCGGCCTAGCGGCCATTCTTCTATGCAGTCTTGGAGGCGCCTCGTCGCCTGGGGCGGAGGACGTGATCGTGCTTGGCGCGGCCGTGTCCTTGACCGGCAAATATGCGCTGAACGGCGCCAATACCAAGAATGGCTACGAGCTCGCGGTCCATAAGATCAACGACAAAGGTGGCGTGAGCATCGGCGGGCGCCCTTACAAGCTTGTGGTCCGCTACTACGACGACGAATCGACGCCCGCGCGCGGCACTGAGCTTGCCGAGCGCCTGGTGAAGCAGGACGGCGTCAAATTCATGCTCGGGCCCTACAGCTCCGGTCTGACCAAGGCGATCCTTCCGGTCATCGAGAAATATAAAGTGCCGATGGTCGAGGGGAACGGCGCGGCGCGCGAACTGTTCACCAAAGGCTATCGCTACGTCTTTGCCGTGCTCTCCACCTCGGACCAATATCTCACTCCCGCCATCGAGCTTGCCGCCGAGCATGCCGAGAAGCTCGGCAAGACCCAGGACAAGCTCAGAATCGCCCTCGCCATGGAGAACGATCCTTTCGCGCAGGACGTGCGCGCGGGCGTGCTCGACGACGTGCAGCGTCACGGCATGATGGTTGTCATCGACGACCAGCTGCCGCCCGAGCTCAACGACATGTCGGTGACTTTGACCAAGGTGAAGGCGCTACGGCCCGACGTGCTGGTGATCTCGGGCCACGAGAAGGGCGCGCTCACCGCCATCGGTCAGATCAAGGCGCTGCAAGTCTATGTGCCGATCCTGGCCATGACCCATTGCGACTCGGCGCAGATCGCCG
The DNA here is from genome assembly GCA_049579665.1 of Methyloceanibacter sp. Classification (GTDB taxonomy): domain Bacteria; phylum Pseudomonadota; class Alphaproteobacteria; order Rhizobiales; family Methyloligellaceae; genus Methyloceanibacter. The sequence goes on along the minus strand of JBAUOI010000368.1, from coordinate 2,720 downwards.
AGAAGATGGGAAAAGCGGCCGAGCATGTGTTTTGCGCCCATCAATGGCACCGTTCGCTCGCTTACAAGGACGACGTGTTCGGCACGGCGGAGGATTTCGCCAAAGCCTTCGAGGCCTCCTTCGCCTATGAGGCGCCCTATCAGGCGGCGCAATCCGCGGCTGCGGTGCATGTCTTCGCCGACGCCATCAAGCGCGCCCAAAGCCTCGACACTGAAAAAGTGAGGGACGCCATTGCCGCGACCGAGCTCGACACCTTCTATGGCCCGGTCAAGTTCGACGCGTCGGGGCGCAACATCGCCAAACCGGTGGTGCTGACCCAGGTGCAAGGCGGCAAATATGTGGTGGTCTATCCCCAAAAATGGGCTGCCGGTACGCCGGTCGTCCCGCGCCCGCTGCCATAGCGTCGCTTCGATAGAGGTCGACGGCGCGCCTGCCGCTTTGTAAGCATCTGCGGGTTGCAGGACCAGGCCGTATGCGGGGGCATGGCGCGGGGGACATGATTGGCAATCTCCTCATTCTGTACGAGGCGCCCGCGCTAGGGCTCCAGCTCCTCATCGACGGTATCCTGATCGGCGCCGTGTTCGCGCTCGCCGCCTACGGCATGGCGCTGGTCTGGGGCGTCACCAACATCGTCAATGTCTGCCAGGGCGAATTCGTCATGCTCGGCGGCCTCGTCACGGTGCTGTGCGCCGAGCAGGGCGTGCCGGCGCTGCTTGCCGTGCCGATCGCGGCGATCGCGCTCTACGCGCTCGGCTGGATCCTGTTCCAGAGCGTGATCGTGCATCTGCTGGGCCGCGACATGTTCAACTCGGTGCTGGCGACCTTCGGCATCGCCATCGTCATGCAGCAGCTGATGGCGCGCGGCTTCGGCGGCGCCGACCGCATCATCGACAGTGGGCTCGGTAGCTGGTTCTTCCTCGATGGTTTGGTTGGCGTGGCCAAGATCAAGCTGATGGTGTTTGGCGCCTGTATCGCGCTTGGCGTGGCGCTCGCGCTGTTTCTGGCGCGCTCACGTCAAGGCCAGGCGATCCGTGCGACGGCGCAAGCGCCGCGCGCGGCGGAGGTGCTCGGCATCGAGACGCGCAAGGTCTATGGCCTGACCTATGCGCTGAATGCCGCGATCTGCGGGGTGGCGGGCGGGCTCGCCGCGATGGCCTACACGGTGCACCCTTATAGCGGGCTCTCTTACACCATCCGCTCTTTCATGATCGTGGTGGTGGCCGGTCTCGGCAATCTTGCCGGCGTCGTCTGGGCGGCGTTGGGCCTCGGTGTCGCCGAGAGCTTCGCCGGGTTCATGCTGGGGCCGCAATATCAAATCGCCTTCGTCTTCGCGCTGCTGGTCGCCGTTCTGGTCACCCGCAATTGGCGGCTCAAGGCGCGCCGCCGCTATCTCAAATAGGCGAGCATGGGCAGCGCGGTCTCACTCACCTCCTTGCGGCTGCTGCTCTTGGCGGCACTGCTCGCATGCGGTGTGGTCGCACCGCTGCTCGCTCCATCCTATCAGTCGCAATTGACCGAACTTCTCATCTTCATCGTGTTCGCTCTCGCCTGGGATCTGGTGGGCGGGCAGATGGGCTACAACTCGTTCGGCAACGTACTGTTCGTCGGGCTCGGCATGTACGTGTCGGCCATCGTCCAGGTCGGGCTGTTCTACGATGTCGGCCTCTATACCGAGGCGAAAGGCGGCGGCACCGAGTTCGTGTTCGATGCGAGCCAGTTCCTCACCGGGCTTGCCGTGGGGCTACCGGCCGCCGCGCTGGTGAGCGCGCTTGCCGCCTGGCTGCTCGGCTCACTCGTCCTGTCGATGCGGGGGCATTATTTTGCCATCTGCACGCTCGGCCTCGGCATCGCCGCGGGCCAGGTGGCGGCGGGCATTCCCTGGATCGGCGCCGGCTCCGGCATGCTGACGCCCAATCCACCGCAGGAGCTCGGCGATGTCGGGCTGCTGCTCTATTACCTTGCGCTCGGTCTGGCGATCGCCTGCGCGCTCAGCTTCGCCTGGCTGCTGTCGACCCGCTTCGGGCTAGCGCTGAATGCCATCAGGGACGACGAGGACAAGGCCGAGGCGATGGGCATCAAGATCCACGCCGCCAAGGTGACGGCCTGGGTGATCGCTGCGGCATTCCTGGGCGCCGCCGGTGCGATCTACGGCAATCTCGTCCGCTTCATCGATCCGACCGAGACCGCCTTTGCCGGCGCGACCATCGGCGTGTGGATGATCCTCATGGCGCTGCTCGGCGGCAAGGGCACGCTCGCAGGGCCGATCGTCGGCGCGATCGTGTTCCAGCTCACTAAGGAGCTGTTCTGGACCTATCTGCTCGGCTGGCAGCGCGTCGCGCTTGGCGTGCTGATCGTCGCGGTCGCCGTGTTCTTCCCCTCGGGCATCATGGGCTTCGTCAACGACCGGATGCGTGCGCGGGCAGGGGAACACGGCCGATGACCGCCCTGCTCGAACTGATCGACGTAAGCAAGAGCTTCGGCGGCATCCGCGCCAATGAGAACGTAAACTTGCGCGTCGAGCAGGGCGCCATTGTTGGGCTGATCGGGCCTAACGGCTCGGGCAAAACCACTCTGTTCAATGCCATTGCCGGCGTGCATCCGATCGATTCCGGCGCGATCCGCTTCAAGGGGGAGGAGATCTCGAAGCTGCTTGCCGGCGACATCGCGCGCAAAGGCATCATCCGCACCTTCCAGAAGCCGCGCATCTATCGGGAGATGAG
>JBAUOI010000367.1:0-4972 GCA_049579665.1 Methyloceanibacter sp. | reverse complement strand
AAGCGTGACGAGGTGAAGCTGCCGTCGCGAAACAAGACCGGCGCATATGACGACGAGGCAACGGTCAAGGACCGCCGCTGGATCGCAGAGAAATTCTGAAGCGTCTTCGGCGTGTACGACGCGGCGCGCCACGATTGCCGCGTGGTCAATGCTGCAACGTGAGTGTCAAGTGAACCACGTTGCCGTCGCGCTTTTGCCTGATGGTCAGGCCGCTGTGCTGAAGCACATCGAGCATGGTTCTGTTTTCGGCAAGCACATCGGCTTCGAACTGCGTGATGCCAGCCTCCCTCGCCAGAGAGGTGAGATGCCGCAGGATTAGGCCGGCGACGCCGCGGCCGCGGTAGTCGGCGGCAGTGAGGAAGGCCAGCTCGGCGCTTTGCGGCTGCTCGCTCGCCAGGGCCGCGAAGCGTCCGCCGCCGATCAACGTTTCCAAGCCATCGCGCTCGGTCGTGACCACGAGCGCCGTTACCTGGTGAAAGTCGACCTCAGTGAGTTGCCTAAGCTCGGCATCTGACAACTCCTTCTTGGGACTGAAGAAGCGCCGATACACCGACTCGCGGTCGAGTTGACTGAATGCCTCTAGAATTGCCGGAGCGTCGCTTGCTCGGATCGCTCTAACCGTGACCTTTGTCCCGTCTTTCAACGTGTCGCGGGCGAGGTAATGAAAGAGGTCCGTCATCTCCAGTCAGTCGATGATGTGATAGCCGCCGTCGATATAGAGCGTTTCGCCGGTGATGAGTTTGGCGCCATTCATCGACAGGAAGGCAACGGCTACGCCGACATCGTCGATCGACACAAGGCTGCGGGCCGGAGCCTTGGTTTGGGCTTTGGCGATAAGTTCGTCGAAATCGGTGATGCCCGAGGCTGCACGGGTCTTGAGCGGCCCGGGCGAGATGGCATGTACCCTGATGCCTTTTGGCCCAAGCTCGGCAGCGAGGTAGCGCGTCACGCACTCGAGCGCGGCCTTGACCGGTCCCATCATGTTGTAATGCTCGACCACCATCTGCGAGCCGTAATAGGTCATGGTCGACAATGTGCCGCCATCCTTCATCAGCGGCTCGGCGAGCTTGGCCATGCGGATGAACGACCAGCAGGAAATATCCATCGCCGTGAGGAAGCCGGCCTTCGAGCAATCGACCACGCGGCCCTGTAGATCCTCCTTCGGCGCGAAGGCGATGGAATGCAGCGCGATGTCGAGCTTTCCCCACTCCTTGTCGATGGCCTGAAACACCGCTTCGAGCTGTCCCTCGACCTGGAGATTGAGCGGCATGAAGATCGAAGCGCCGAGCTCCTTTGCCAGCGGCTGGACGTGAGGCTTTGCCTTATCGTTGAGATAGGTGATGGCGAGGTCGGCGCCGAAGGCACGGAACGCCTTGGCGCAACCATAGGCGATCGACTGGTCATTGGCGATGCCCGTCACCAGCGCCTTCTTTCCCTTCAGCAACGGCAAGCCACTTACGTCGATCATGCAAGCTTCTCCTTGAAGTTCGGTGCGCCTTGCGCTCGCAGGACGTCGAGCGTGTGGCGCGCGATCATCAGCTCTTCGTCGGTGGGAATGACGTAACAACCGATCCGCGATGCCTTGCTCGAGATCAGCGGGCCGCCCTTGGCATTGGCGTCAGAATCGAGCTCCAAACCCAGCCAGGCAAGCTTTCCTCCCACCGCTTCACGAATCGCCGGGGAGTTCTCGCCGATGCCCGCGGTGAAAACGAATCCATCGATGCCGCCCATGGCGGAGGCGAGCATCCCCACCGAGAGCGCGATGCGGTAGACGAAATAATCGAGCGCGCGTTTGGCTCGCGGATCCTTACTTGTCAGCAAATCGCGAACGTCGTTGCTGATCCCTGACAATCCCTTGAGGCCGCAGTCGTTGTAGAGAAGGCGCTCGATCTCTTTGGCGCTCATGCCTTTCTCACTCATGAGATAGAGCACGACGCCCGGATCGAGCTGGCCTGGCCGCGTGCCCATGGGCAGACCATCGAGCGCCGTGAAGCCCAACGTGCACTCGACACTCTTGCCGCCCGAGATGGCGCACATGGAGGCCCCGCTGCCGAGATGCGCGACGACAACGCGCCCCTTCGCCAAGTCGGGAGCCATTTCGGGCAGGCGGCCGGCAATGTACTCATAAGAAAGGCCGTGAAAGCCATAGCGGCGGACGCCTTCCTCATAGAGCGGTTCTGGCAGTGCGTAGCGGTCCGCGACCTCCGGATGGCCGCGATGAAACGCCGTGTCGAAGCAGGCGACCTGCAGCATGTGCGGCTGCCTCTCCCGCACGGCGCGGATCGGAGCAAGGTTGTTCGGCTGATGCAGAGGCGCGAGCGGCGAGAATGTGTCGAGGCGCTTGAGCAACGTCTCGTCGGCTGCAATAGGCTCGCTATAGTCCGGCCCGCCATGCACCACGCGATGGCCGATGGCGGTGGGAAGCTGCCCGATCTCGGCACGGAGAAAAGAAACCACCCTGTCGAGCGCCTTGGGCACGCTGTCGACCTCCGCCGAAGTCCCCGTCTCGTCGATCAAGGTTCCGCCCTCGACACCGCGGGCGATGAGGTGTGGTTTGACGCCGACGCCTTCGAACTGCCCTTTCAGACGCCGTTCGAGACGGTCGCGGGCCGTGACCGAGAAAAGCTGGAACTTGATGCTCGAGCTGCCGGCGTTGACGACGAGGATGGTCTCGGTCACTACGCTAGGCCTGAATGGGCTGCTTGGATATCTGGCTGTGGCGGAGCAGCATCGCGACCGCGGAGGATGCGAGCCGCGTCCGCACATTGTCGGCGCGCGATGTGAGGATGATCGGAACCCGCGCGCCAAGCACGACGCCCGCCGCGTCCGCACGCGACAGGAAGGTCAGGTTCTTCGCCAGCATATTTCCTGCCTCGAGGTCAGGAACAACCAAGATCTGCGCCTGACCAGCCACAGGTGACTTGATGCCTTTGATGCGCGCGGCCTCGGAGCTGATGGCATTGTCGAAGGCGAGCGGGCCGTCGAGCACGCCACCGGTGATCTGTCCGCGATCAGCCATCTTGCAGAGCGCCGCGGCCTCGATCGTCGAGGGGATGCTCGACGTGACGGTCTCAACCGCGGAAAGAATGGCGACCTTGGGGGTGCCAAGGCCAAGCCCGACATGAAGGTCAATCGCGTTCTGGATGATGTCATGCTTGCCGGCGAGGTCCGGCGCGATGTTCACCGCTGCGTCGGTGATGAACAAAGTGTGCGGGTGACCGGGAACGTCCATGACGAAGACGTGGCTGATGCGCCGTCCAGTGCGGATGCCGGTGTCGCGCCTGACCACCGCCGACAGAAGCTCGTCGGTGTGTAGGCTACCCTTCATCAGCAGTTCCGCCTTTCCGGCACGGATCAGCTCGACGGCCTTCTCGGCAGCGGCTTGGCTGTGCGGCACGTCGACGATCTCGACACCGCCAAGGTCGAGCGAATGGGTCTTGGCAACATTACGGATTTTGTCCTGTGGACCCACTAGGATCGGCCGGATGAGACCTTCCTCGGCTGCCTCCAGTGCTCCCTTGAGCGATGTCTCGTCACAGGGATGTACGACGGCGGTTGCCAACGGCGTTTGCTTCTTGGCCGTGGCGATCAAGCGCTCGTACTTTTCGTGCTGTCGGGGTGGTACGATTTCGGTCATGACACGCTCCTCCAACGTTGGTGCGACGGGCAACCCCGCCGTCTGGAAACTGGCGATGCCCAAGTCAGCGAGTCGCGCGTCGAGTCACTCGAACTCGCCGCTCACCTTGCGGAGAGGTGAGTGTCGCCGCTCAGCATTTCCGGCCGGGACCGCGCGCGGGGTGCGCCCCGCCTCGGAATCGTTCGCGGGGACCGGCCTTTGCTTGAACAGCTTCTCCATCTCGCGGAGCCTTGCCTTGCCGGCGGGGCTCTCGACACCCACGACCTCGATCAGGCGGCCGAGCGCGCGAGCCATCCTCGAAGCAAGCTCGGGATCTTTCGCCAGCATGGCCGGGATCGCCCTGACGGCGCGGGGCTCGTCGAGCAGCAAACTGAAGAACTGATCCCTCACCACCTTCTCGAACTCGGCCAACGAGAGTTCCGAGCCCGCTTCCTCTTGCAGACGCTGAAGCAGACGGAAGCCTCGCTCGTCGGCTACGCCTTCGGGCAGACGAATGTAGAGTGCAGCTCGCACTGCGGCCTCTCGCGGGCCGCCTTCATCGATGTTGCGCTTCAGCTCGGCGATCCGATTGGCCACGAACGTGCGATAGGCGGCGTCGACTCCCGGCCGCCGGCGCGGCGTCCCTTCGGAGGCTTTCAGCCCCGTCATTGCCTGCAGCAACGGCGCGCCGTAGACGTTGTTGAAAAGCGCCTCCGACAGCTCATCGCGCATGTCGCGATATGAGTTGAGCGAGGTCTCGATCCATTGCGACATCGCTGTCTGGGCCTGCAGGAAGACATTGTCGTTCGATGCTTGCTGGCGGTTGTTGCGAACGACATCCGCCATCGACCTGACATAGTCCATGAACGGATTGGCGGGAGAGAACAGTTCGTATTGCAGCCGCAAAGGATGCATTCGGCGCATCCACTCCGCCGCCCCCTCATTGGCGAAGAGCTTGATCCAGGGCTGCATGAAGGTGCGGTAGAAGCCGAGATTGATCTCGGAAATGCGGGCCACGGCTGCGAACCGCCGCTCGTCGTCCTCGCTATTGGTTCCAAGTGCGCGGATGTCGTCGAGCGTGCGGGTCTCGAAGCGAACAAGATAGTCGCCGGCCATCAAATCCCCCGGATCGCGCTCCTTGCCTTTCGGCGTTATCACGGCTTCGTACAGCCCAGGCGGCAGCACCTCGATCATGTCGATATTGCTGGCGAACTCATTGTGCTCCTTCTTCGCCACCGATCCGGCGACGAAGATGCCGAGATGGCCAGCCGTCTCATGCACGGCGTAGACGATGGTCTGGCCATGCGCCCTGATGTCCTCGACGTCGCGGTAAAGGTCGAGGATCCACCCAAGTGC
>JBAUOI010000366.1:0-2880 GCA_049579665.1 Methyloceanibacter sp. | reverse complement strand
GGGTAAGGCCGACTAGCACGACTTGCGTATTCTCAAGCCCATTCTCCTCTACAAGTGCGTAAAGCGTAGCAGCGTTCTGAGGCGAGAGTCGCACGCAGCCATGCGATGCGGGTTTTCCGAGCCGCCTTACCTCGTTGGTGCCATGAATTGCGTGGCCCTCCTTGGTGAAAAAGACCGCGTGCGGCATGGGGGCGTTGTCCCACTGCTTGCTGTACCAGATCTCGTTCATTGAGCTGGCGGTATAGGTTCCCGACGGCGTTGAATAGCCTGCCGAGCCGGTAGAAACCGGCCAGTGATATTGGCGAACTCCATCCACAAAAACGGTCATCCTCTGTTTCGACTTGTCAATGCTGACGAGAATTGAGGCTGCCTCTGGAAGCGTCGCCTCCGAGCCCGTTTCGGCCGCCAGGGAAGGCTCCCAACCGCACACGTTCGCATTCTCATTCCACGTCGAGCCGGCTACGGTGCATTCGCTTCTCGTCAAGGGTTGACGAGACGGCTCTATCAAGCTGGCGCTGCAGACGTTCGCATGCTCATCCCACTCCAGTCCGCCCCTTACGCAATCCGCACGTGTTAAGGGTTGAGTTGAAATGTCTTCGGCAAATGCGTACTGCGTTAGGAGATTTGCGATTGTCGCGATGACCAGGGCGAGGCGCTTCACTTTGATCCCCCGTGAGGAAGCGGCGAGCATTATCGTATCAACGCCTGAAACTTTCGTGAGCCGCCTCGGGTCCCCGAAAAATTCGCTACCGATAAAAATATTTATCGGGCGATGCCAACCGGCGCGGGTGAAGGTGGATTCGAGACCACTGTCGCGGGGCTTCAGCAACGCTACCACTGTTGATACGCGGCGCTAATCGCCGTAGTGTGTTTGGAGACGGGGTTGGCACTCCGGTGTTGGAGCCCCGAAGTGAAACAGTTACTTGCTTGGTTGTGGCTGATTGGTGCTGTCCTGTATGCGGTTAGCGTGTGGCTCTCCGCGGACACGGCGAATATTGCAGGACACAAGGGGCAGAAGTCAGCATCATCCTCGCCAGCTATCGCAACCCAGATTCCCAGCCCCCTAGTTACGGAATCTCCGAAATCAGAACAGATTATCGAAGCTCGAACTGAGCCGATCGCGCGGCAGTCATCGATAGATCCAGACTCGTCGAACCCCAGCGCCGCTTCGGAAGAAGGGCCCTCAGAAAAAGCGGAGGCAGCAAGTGAAGCCTCCACCGCCGCTCCGACTGAGCGCTTCGTGGTTCGGTCAGCGGCGAACATCCGTAACGGGCCGTCATCAAAGAGTACGCTGATTGGAACGGCGCCTGCAGGTGCCGAACTGGAGGTGGCAGAGCGTGACGGCGGTTGGGTTCGATGTGTTGATCCGGTCACTTCCAATACGGGATGGATCTACGAAGGACTTTTGACCGGGATTGGGGCGCAGTCGGTCACGGTCGAGCGGTCTAATGCGGCGTCTGTCAGCATAGCAGCCGGGCCTAAAGCTAAGGTTCAGGCACGCAATGCGACCCGGCCTGCGTCCGGTGGTGTCTCCAAACAGGGGGCCGGCGGTCGTCCGTTCGCCTTAGGTTATGCGAAGACTCCATCGGCGGAGGAATTAGGGCCTTACAAGCGTCGGTTCGGATTCTTTGCACGAAGACGAATGGTCCGGGAAGGATTGCTCGGCCCAGATTAGCGGCACCGATAGTGCGAGGATTGCCAGAAATCTCTGCTTATGCAGGGATGAGGCCGGCATAGACGAACCATGCTGAGCTCCAGACGTTGAGGCAAAAGGCCAACGACAAAGGAGTTCATCATGTCTCGCGTTACTCCCCTTGCGCTCGGCTCCCTCCTTGGATTTCTCCTGATCGATACAGCCATCGCTGAACATGTGCGGGCCACTTGGTATGGCCACGAGCTTGGTGGGCGAAAAACTGCATCAGGACAAATCTTCAATCCGCACGGAATGACGGCAGCTCATAGAAGTTTTCCTTTTGGTACGTGTCTCCTAGTCAGCAACCCCAAGACGGGCAAAAGCGTGAGAGTTACTGTTAACGATCGCGGACCGTTCACGCGTGGCGTCAGCTTAGATCTTTCACTTGGCGCAGCCCGAGCAATCGGTATGCGTTCGACACAAACTGTCTCGATGAACCGGTGCTGAAGCGCCCGTGCGTAAAAAATTACCGAACCATGCTTTAGGAGAACATTGAGATGTGGTAGTTTCGAGCCACGGGGATTGCTCTATTGCCAGGAGGATCTCCCGTGGCGACCAACCTCGTTTCAGAAATCGCCGAAGTCTTGTCCCCCAGCATGGTGTCGCGCATTGCTTCCGCACTGGGGCTCAACCAGACATCCACCCAAAAAGCAATTATTGCAGGCGTTCCGGCGCTTCTTGCTGCCCTGATTTCGTATGTTTCTAAACCACAAGGCGCAGCCAAACTGACCGAGGTCGTGCGGAAGCAGGAGCCCGGAGTTCTGGCAAGTCTGGCCAGCGTCATCGGCGAACCCGGTCAAAAGGCGTTGATCGACCAGGGTGGCAGCGTCCTCACTTCGCTTCTTGGTGGCAAGACATTGTCCGCTCTGACCGGCGCCGTCGCACAATACGCAGGCACCGACGCAGGCGGCTCGAAAAGCTTGATGGGCCTTCTTGGGCCGGTCGTTCTGGGTTTCCTTGGCCAGGAACAGCGGGATCGAGGTCTCGATGCCTCGGGCCTCGCCAATTTTCTGACCTCGCAAAAGAGCAATGTTACCGGCGCCCTGCCTTCTGGGTTCTCGAAATATCTTGGCGATACAGGAATCCTCGATGACCTGAGTGCTTCGGGTGCAAAGTATGTGTCCCGAGCGCCGGCGACTCCCCCTTCGATCTTGCCATGGTTGTTGGGCGCCCTCGCAGTGTTAGCG
>JBAUOI010000365.1:0-11043 GCA_049579665.1 Methyloceanibacter sp. | reverse complement strand
CCTGGCTCGCCGGCACGGCGCTGCTCCACTCGGCGCTCGTCATGGAGAAGCGCGACGCGCTCAAGGTGTGGACCATTCTCCTCGCCATCATCACCTTCTCGCTGTCGCTGATGGGGACGTTCCTGGTCCGCTCGGGCGTGCTCACCTCGGTGCACGCTTTCGCCGTCGATCCCGCGCGCGGCATCTTCATCCTCGCCATCATGGGCATCTTCATCGGCGGGGCGCTCACGCTGTTTGCCTGGCGCGCGCCGCTGTTGCAGCAAGGCGGCCTATTCGCGCCAATCAGCCGCGAAGGCGCGCTCGTGCTCAACAATCTCCTGCTCACCACGGCTTGTGCCGCCGTATTCGTCGGCACGCTCTATCCGCTGGCGCTCGAGGCGCTGACCGGCGACAAGATCTCGGTCGGGCCGCCCTTCTTCAATCTCACCTTCGCGCCGCTGATCGTCCCGCTCTTGATCGCCGTGCCGTTCGGGCCGCTGCTGGCGTGGAAACGGGGGGATTTGCTCGCGGCAGCGCAGCGCCTCATGGCCGCCGCCTGCGTGGCGCTGGCAGCCGCCGTCTTGCTGCTTGCCTTCAACCATCGCGGGCCATGGCTTGCGCCGCTCGGCATCGGCCTTGGCATCTGGCTGATCATGGGCGCGCTCACCGAGATCGCTTACCGGGTGAAGCTCGCGCAAACCTCGCCGTCGGAGGCGTGGCGTCGACTGCGCAATCTGCCGCGCGCGGCCTATGGGACGGCGCTCGCTCATTCCGGTGTTGGGCTTGCGGTGATCGGCATAGTCGCGACGACGGCCTGGCGGTCGGAAGCGATCCTGGCATTGAAACCCGGTGAGAGCGCCGACATCGCCGGTTACACGCTTGCCTTCAAAGGCGTGGCACCTCGCCAAGGGCCGAATTATCGCGAGCGGGTCGCACTGTTCGAGGTGACACGCGGCGGCAAGCCTGTCACCGAGCTCACGCCGTCGAAGCGCGACTTCAATGTCGAGCGGAGCGCCACCACCGAAGCCGGCATCCACGCGAGCTGGCGCGGCGATCTGTATGTCGTGCTCGGTGATCAACTGAAAGCCGGCGCCTACAGCGTTCGCCTCTATTTCAATCCGCTGGTGCGTCTCATCTGGCTCGGCGCGTTGGTGATGTTCTTTGGCGGCGCTGTATCGCTCTCCGATCGGCGCTTGCGGGTTGGCGCGCCGAAGCGAGCGCAGGCGAAGGCGGCGCTGGCCGCCGCAGGCAAATGACGCGCATGCGCGCGCGCAAATTTCTCTCGGCGCTTTTCGTGACTTTCTCGCTCTGCGTGCTGCTGGCGAGCGGGGCCAACGCCGTCCAGCCCGATGAAGTGTTGCCCGACCCTGCGCTCGAGGCGCGCGCGCGCGCGATCTCGGAAGGCCTGCGCTGCCTCGTCTGCCAGAATCAGTCGATCGACGATTCCGACGCGCCGTTGGCCAAGGATTTGCGGCTGCTGGTGCGTGAGAGGTTGAAGCAAGGCGACAGTGACCAACAGGTCGTCGACTTCATCGTGGCGCGCTACGGCGAATTCGTGCTGCTCAAGCCGAAATTCTCGTCGCACACTTTGCTGCTTTGGCTGGCGACCCCTGCGGTGTTCGCGGCGGCGCTGCTTCTGATCTGGCTCGCTTATCGACGGCGCCAGTCAGCCGCTCATGCCGAGCCCAAGCTCAGCGTTAACGAAAAGCGCCGGCTGAAGCGTCTGTTGGACCAAGGCTGAGGCGACGCCCCGGGCGGCGCCGCCACGGAACGCCTCGCGCCACGGCCGTTTTCCCGAGGAACCTTACTGAAATTTAATGCCGCCGAAACAGCGGCGCAATCGGCGAAGGCCTATATCTTAACCCCAGATGCCTCGCTCCTTCGTCGATGCAAGGCTATCTTCGGACAGTTTTACTCAGGAGAGAGGTGACTCATGAAATTTGACCAGAGCTCTGCTGCGACTGAGAGCCACGGCGCGCGGAAGACGACCCGCAAGGCCGCGCTCCTCGCGGCTGCCGCCCTGATCGCCACGGGCGCATTAGGGCTGACGCTCGGCAATGGCGTGCCCTTCGCCGCCGCCGAGACGACCACCACGCAACAGACCGTTCAGACGCCCTATGGCCCGGCGCCGGTGAGCTTTGCCGATCTCGTGGCGAAGGTGAGCCCGGCCGTGGTGAGCATCAACGTCAAGGGCGACGTCAAGGTCGCCGACAACGAGAATTCGCCGATTCCCGGCATGCCCGACCTGCCCGAGGACAACCCGCTCTACGATTTCTTCAAGCAGTTCCGCAAAGGCATGCCGCAGGCGCCGACCAAGCCGACGCCCAGCCTGGCGCAAGGCTCCGGCTTCTTCATCTCGCCCGATGGCCTGGTCGTGACCAATAACCATGTGGTCGAGGACGCCGAGGACATCACCGTGACGATGGAGGATGGCGAGAAGTTCCCCGCCAAGGTCATCGGCACCGATCCGCGCACCGATGTGGCGCTCATCAAGGTCAATGCCGAGGGCAAGACCTTCCCGCATGTCGAGTTCTCCAGCAAGGATCCGCGCGTCGGCGACTGGGTGCTCGCAGTGGGCAATCCGTTCGGCCTTGGCGGCACGGTGACGGCCGGCATCATCTCGGCGCATAACCGCGACATCGGCTCGGGACCCTACGACTATCTGCAGATCGACGCGGCGGTGAACCGGGGCAATTCCGGCGGTCCTTCCTTCGACCTCGACGGCAAGGTGGTGGGCATGAACACCGCCATCTTCTCACCTTCCGGCGGCAATGTCGGCATCGCGTTCGCGGTCCCGGCCGCCCTCCTCAAGGAAGTGGTTACCGAGCTGCAGAGCCATGGCACCGTCGATCGGGGCTGGCTCGGCGTCGTCATCCAGAATGTGAGCGACGACATCGCCGACTCGATCGGCATGAAAGAAGCCAAGGGCGCCATGATCACCAAGGTGACCGAGGACGGCCCTGCGGCCAAGGAAGACCTCAAGGCCGGCGACGTGATCGTGGCGGTGAACGGCGAGAAGATCGACGACTCGCGTGACCTCGCCCGCAAGATCGCCGAGCTGCATCCCGACACGGATGTGAAGCTCTCGATCGTTCGCTACGGCGAGAAGCGTGAAGTCACGATGAAGCTCGGGACCTTCCCGAACAATACCAAGATGGCAGCGCTGGAGCCGGAGAAGCCCAGCGCCGGCGAAGAGATGAAGGACCTCGGCCTATCGCTGGCTCCGGCCGCCAAGTTTCCGGGTGCCGGCGAAGAGGGCGTCGTGATCACCGAGGTCGACCCCGCGAGCGATGCCGCCGATAAGGGCCTGAAGCCCGGCGATGTCATTCTCCAGGTGGCCGGTGTCAACGTGTCCGAGCCGGCCGATGTCGCCGCTGGCGTCAAGAAAGCCATCGACGGCGCCCAGACGGAGAAGGACTCGGTCAAGGTTCTCATGCAGGTTAAGACCGGCGATCAGACGCGCTTTGTGGCGCTTTCCCTGAAGAAGGCCTAGCCTTCTACGCCGGAGGGCGGCGCGGTTTCCCCCGCCGCGCCGCCCGCCCTCTCACCTTAGGACAAACCGTCCATGTCAATATCTGAAGCTACGTCGTCCGGGAGAACTTCAACCATGCGCGTGCTGGTCATCGAGGACGACCAAGAAACTGCGACTTTCCTCAAGCGGGCACTCAAAGAGTCGGGCCACGTTGCCGAATACGCCGGCGACGGCCAGACCGGACTCGATCTGGCGCGCGCCAATGCCTATGACGTGCTGATCGTCGACCGGATGCTGCCGAAATGCGACGGGCTCGCCGTGATCCAGGCGCTCCGCACAGAGGAGATTAGGACGCCGGCGCTGATCCTGAGCGCGCTCGGCGAGGTCGATGACAGGGTTAAGGGCTTGCGCGCCGGCGGCGATGACTACCTCACCAAGCCTTACGCCTTCACCGAGCTGCTCGCGCGCATCGAGGCGCTGGCGCGACGCACGTCTCCGGAAGAGGGCAGCACGCGCTTCGTTGTGGGAGACCTCGTGCTCGACCGGCTGTCGCATAAGGTGACGCGCGCGGGCGAAGCCATTATGTTGCAGCCACGCGAGTTTCGCCTGCTCGAATATTTGATGAAGCATGCCGGCCAAGTCGTGACGCGCACCATGTTGCTCGAAAATGTTTGGGACTATCATTTCGATCCACAGACCAATGTCATCGACGTCCACATTTCCCGGCTTCGGTCCAAGATCGACAAGAACTTCGGAAACCCCCTCCTGCACACGGTCCGCGGCGCCGGCTACACCATCCGTGACAGCGCTCACTAAGCTCTTCCGGACCACCACATTTCGCCTGTCGCTTACCTATCTTGCGCTGTTCAGCGCGGCGGCCATCGTCGCCATCGTCTATATCTACTGGAACACGACGGTTCTGCTGTCGCGCCAGTTGAACCAGACGATCGACGCCGAGTTGAAGGGCTTGGCCGAGCAATATCGGGCGGGCGGGCTGGAACAGCTGGTCCGCACCGTCGCCGAGCGCAGCGCAACGCCCGGCAACAGCCTCTATCTCGTCGCCGACAGCGAAGGGCGACGGCTCGCCGGCAATCTCAGCGCGGTCACGCCCGATCTCTGGAATAGTCTGGGGCCCGTCGAGTTCGTCTATCGGCGCCCGGCGGCCGGCGGCGTCGAGAACCGGCTCGCCTTCGCCAATGTGTTCCGCCTGCCGAGCGGCTACCGGCTGATTGTCGGCCGCGACATCGAGGATCGCCGCGAGCTTGCCCGCATGGTCCGTTCGGCGATGCTGTGGGGACTCGGCGTCATGGCCGTGTTCGGCATCGGCGGTGGCTATTGGGTGAGCCGCAAGCTGCTCGCCCGCATCGATGCCCTGTCGGACACCAGCCGAACCATCATGGAAGGCGACCTGACCGGACGCTTGCCGGTCAATGGTTCGGGGGACGAGCTCGACCGCCTGGCGCAGAGCCTCAATCTCATGCTGGCTCGCATCGAGCAGCTGATGGCCGGCTTGCGCGAGGTCTCGGACAATATCGCGCATGACCTGAAGACGCCGCTCAATCGCTTGCGCAATCGCGTCGAGGCGGCGTTGCGCGAGCCTTACGGCGAGCCCGTCTATCGCGAGGCTCTGGAGCGCACCATCGAAGAAGCCGACGGGCTCATCAAGACCTTCAATGCGCTGCTGTCGATCGCCCGGATCGAGGCGGGCGCCGCAGGCGGCGAGAACCGCGAGACGCTCGACGTGTCGGCGCTGCTCCGCGACGTGGCCGAACTCTACGAGCCGGTCGCCGAGGAGCGCGGGCTGGTGCTGAAAGCGGACGCGCAGGCTCCGATCCTCATTCGCGGCGACCGCCAGTTGCTCGGGCAGGCCATCGCCAACCTGATCGACAATGCGATCAAATACGGGACGAGCGAGGCTGCCGAGGGCGGCCCCGGCGCCGAGCCCGAAGTCGAGGTGAGCGCCGAGGCCAAAGGCTCGATGGCGGAGATCGTCGTGACCGATCGGGGGCCTGGCGTGCCGGCCTCCGACCGCGAGCGGGTGCTCGACCGTTTCGTGCGGCTGGAAGCCAGCCGGTCAGAGCCCGGCAGCGGGCTCGGTTTGAGCCTTGTCGCGGCCGTAGCGCGGCTGCATGGTGGCAGCCTGAGACTCGAGGACAATGAGCCCGGGCTCAGAGTCATCCTCGCCTTGCCCACCAATGGGGAGGCGCTTGTCAACGGGGCGCCGCACCCAGCGCCCTTAGGAGCAGAGATCAGGCCGGCGTGACGGCGTTCTTCGAGCGCATCACCGAAACCCCCCGCGTCTTCGACGCGGCACGGGGCGATGATGCACTGGAAAGCCTGACCCGGGCGCTGGCCGGGACCCCCGATCTTGCCCCTGCCGCCGCGCGTCTCGGCGTGGCGCCAAAGCTTCGCGCGCTGCTTGCCGCGACCTTCTCCAGCTCGCCCTATCTCACCTCCCTCGCGTTGAGAGACCCCGCAACGCTCGCCGAATGCGTGTTGCGCGATCCTGACGCACATCTGACCGAAGCGCGCACGGAGCTCGCCGCCGCCGTCGCCGACGCTCCCTCCGCCAAGGAGGTCATGGCGCTGCTCAGGCGCTACAAGCGGCGCATGGCGCTGCTGACAGGGCTCGCCGATCTCGGCGGCGTCTGGCCGACCGAGACGACGCTTGCGGCCATGAGCGCGACCGCGGACGCGGTGCTGCAACAGGGGACCGCGTTTCTGTTTCGCAAAGCGCGCGAAGCCGGGCAGATCGTGTCGCAAGCCGATACGTTGCTGGCGCCCGGTTATTTCATCATCGCCATGGGCAAGCTCGGTGCGTTCGAGCTGAATTATTCGAGCGATATCGACATCATCATCTTCTATGACGCCGAGCGCGCCAGGCTTAAGGCCGACATCGAGCCGTCGACGTTTTTCGTGCGGCTGACGCGGGAACTCGTGCGTCTGCTGCAAGAGCATACCGCCGACGGCTATGTGTTCCGCACGGATTTGCGGCTCAGGCCCGATCCCGGGGCGACGCAGATCGCCCTCTCCACCGACGCCGGGCTTACCTATTACGAGAGCTTCGGCCAGAATTGGGAGCGTGCCGCGCTCATCAAGGCGCGCATCGTTGCGGGCGATGTCGCGCTGGGTGAGGAGTTCCTGAGCCAACTCGCACCCTTCGTCTGGCGCAAATATCTCGATTACGCGGCCATCGCCGACATTCACGCGATGAAGCGACGCGTGCATGCCTATAAGGGCCACGGCGCGATCGCGGTCGAGGGGCACGACATCAAGCTCGGCCGGGGCGGCATCCGCGATATCGAGTTTTTCGCCCAGACCCAGCAGCTCATCGCCGGAGGCCGCCACCCGGAGCTCCGCAGCCGCGGCACCAT
Source organism: Methyloceanibacter sp. (assembly GCA_049579665.1). Lineage (GTDB taxonomy): Bacteria > Pseudomonadota > Alphaproteobacteria > Rhizobiales > Methyloligellaceae > Methyloceanibacter. The sequence goes on along the minus strand of JBAUOI010000365.1, from coordinate 4,218 downwards.
CGAGACGCTTGAACGACTGGCCGGAGGGGGCTGGATCGCCAAAGAGGCGGCAAGCGACCTGACCGAGGCCTATCTTTTCCTGCGCCGCGTCGAGAACCGGCTGCAAATGGTCGGCGATCAGCAGACCCACATCATTCCCGCCGAGTCCGACGAGTTCGAGCGCGTAGCGAAGCTCTCAGGCTTTGCCGATACCGACTCGTTCGGCGACGCGCTGCTTTCCCGATTCAAGCGGGTCGAGGCGCATTACGGGGCCTTGTTCGAGAAGCTGCCCGAGCTGCCGAGCGCGGGGCCCACGCTCGTGATCTCGGCGGATGAGAAAGACCCGGCGGCAATCGCGAGCCTCGAACGTCTCGGCTTCCGCAATCCTGCCGCGGCGATTGCCGCCGTCCGCGCTTGGCAGTCCGGCCGCTACGCCGCGACGCGAAGCACGCGATCGCGCGAGCGGCTGACCGAGTTCCTCCCCTCTCTGCTCGATGCGTTTGGCCGCACCGCGGACCCTGACCTCGCGCTTGCGACCTTCGATAAGGTCATCGCCGACATGCCGGCCGGCGTGCAGCTCTTCTCGCTGCTTGCCGCCAATCCAAGCCTGCTCAGGCTGATCGCCGACATCATGGGGACGGCGCCGAGGCTCGCTCGCATCATCGGGCGCAGACCGCGGCTGTTGGATGCGGTGCTGGATCCCGGCTTCTTCGGTGCGGTGCCGACCCCCGCCAAGCTCAAAGAGCTGGTCGGTGCGGCGCTGGCAGAGGCGCCCGACTATCAGGAGGCGCTCGATCGCGCCCGCATCGTCGGTCGCGAGCAGGCCTTCCTCATCGGCGTCAGGGTGATCTCGGGCACGCTTTCCGCGCGGCAGGCGGGCGCCGCTTATGCCGGGCTTGCCGAGACTTTGATCGAGGCGCTGGCCGATAGGGTCGAGGCCGAGCTGGTCCGCATTCATGGCCCGATACCGGGAGGCCAGGCGGCGGTGGTCGCCATGGGCAAGCTCGGCGGCCACGAGATGACCGCCGGCTCCGATCTCGATCTGATCATCGTCTATGACTACGCGGGTGAGGGCGCCCAGTCGGCGGGGGCGAAGAGCCTGGCCGGACCGCAATATTATTCGCGCTTCACCCAACGCTTGATCGCAGCGCTGTCTGCGGAGACCGCCGAAGGCTCGCTCTATCAGGTGGACATGCGGCTCAGGCCATCCGGCAATCAGGGCCCGGTGGCGACGAGGCTGTCGAGCTTCGTCAGCTATCAGACCGGCTCAGCCTGGACCTGGGAGCATCTGGCGCTGACGCGGGCACGAACGCTCACCGGACCTGCCGCGCTCAGGCGACAGATCAGCGATACGATCAGGCAAGTGTTGTCCCGCCCGCGCGACCGCGCCGCCGTGGCTGAGGAGGTCAGGGCGATGCGCGCCAAGATCGCCGACGACAAAGGCGGCACGGGGATCTGGGACCTGAAGCAGGCGAGGGGCGGGTTGATCGATCTCGAATTCATCGCCCAGTTCTTGCAGATCGTGAGCGCGGCGACGCTTCCGGGCGTGCTCGATCAGAATACCGAGCTGGCACTCACCAAGCTGTCCGGAGCCGGCGTGCTTGCGCCCGGCGACGCCGAGATCCTGGTGCCGGCGGCGCGGCTCTATCACACGCTGACCCAGGTGTTGCGGCTCTGCCTCGACAGGCCGTTCGTGGCGGAAGAGGCACCGCGCGCGCTGAAGGACCTGCTGGCGCGCGCCTCCGACATGCCGGATTTCGCCACGCTCGAAGCGACGTTGAAGGACACGCTTCAGGCCGTGCACGAGGCCTTCGACCGCATCGTCAGATGATGGCGGGAGGCTAGGCGGAGGCGGCGAACTGCGGTTCTTCGCCGGCCATCACCGGCCGCGTTGGAAGGGTGCAGGTGACAGTCGTGCCCTGGCCCTCGCGGCTGGTGATGCGCAAGGTCCCGCCATGCAGCTCGACCAGGGCGCGAGAGATGGCGAGCCCCAGCCCGCTGCCCTGATGGCTCTTGGAGAACTGATTTTCCACCTGCTCGAAGGGGCGGCCGAGCTTGGCGATGTCGACCTCGGCAATGCCGATGCCGGTATCCTTGATGGCGATCTTCACATGCCCGCGCGAGCGCGACAGATGCACGTCGACGCTGCCGCCGTCGCGGGTGAATTTCACCGCGTTGGAGAGGAGATTGAGGAACACCTGCTTCAGCGCGCGGCGGTCGGCGTCGAGTACCAGATGCTGCGGCCCATGGCGATCGAGCGTGATGTTGCGCTCGGCGGCGGCCTGGCTCACCACCTTCATGCTGTCGGCGACGATGTCGCCGAGATCCACATTGCCGACATCGAGCGACATGCGGCCGGCCTCGATCTTCGACATGTCGAGGATGTCGTTGATGACTTCGAGCAGATAGGCGCCGCTGGCATAGATGTCGCGGGCATATTCCTGATATTTGGGATGGCCGAGCGGGCCGAACAGAGCCTGCTGCATCACCTCCGAGAAGCCGATCACCGCATTCAGCGGCGTGCGCAGCTCGTGGCTGATATTGGCCAGGAATTCCGACTTGGCACGATTGGCGGCCTCGGCGCGGTTCTTCTCCAGCGCATATTTCTCGGCGAGGTCGACAAGCTGCTGCTTCTGCTGCTCGAGTTCGCGGCGTGAGAGCCTGAGCTCGGCGACGCTGGCCTTTAATTGCTGCTCGCTTTCGGCGAGGCGCTGCTGGCTCTGCTTCAACACCGTGATGTCGGTGCCGACGCTGACATAGCCGCCGTCACGGGTCCGTCGCTCATTGATATGCAGCCAGCGGCCGTCCTCGATCTGCGCCTCATAGGTGCGGCTGTCGTCGTCGTCGGTGCCGGCGACGGCCACGCGCTTGGAGACGATCGGCTCAGACGCCGCGGCGATCACCTCGTCATAGGGGCTGCCTGCGCGCACCGTGTCGTCGGCCAGGCCGTGGAATTGCTGATATTTGCTGTTGCACATGACCAAGCGATTATCGCGGTCCCATAGCACGAAGGCTTCTGAGATCGTCTCCACGGCGTCGCGAAGCCGCGCATTCTCGTCGGCGGAGCCGGGAGCGAGGTCCTGCTCGGCGATCACGGCGATGCCGGTCAGGCAGGGTTCGCGATCCGGCAGGGTCCGCGTGATGTGCCCGCGCAGCCTGAGAGCGACAAAGTGGCCGTTGGCGTGGCGCAGCCTGAAGCAGCCGTCGAACACCGAGGAGCCCTCGCGGAGGCGCCGGTCGATCTCGCCGCGAAGATCGTCGTCGGGATGCAGGGCCTGGGAGATGGCACGGAAGGGCATCGCCTTGCCGCTCGGCTCAAGCCCGAGCAGGCGATACATCGGCGCCGACCAGTGCACATGACCGCGAGCGAGGTTCCAGCGCCAGACGCCGCAACCCGGCAACGCCTCGGTCAGCTCCTTGGCAAGCGCGCCGTCATCGGAGCGTGAGGTGGCGGGTGCAAGATACCAGAGGCCGCCGGCGAGGAGGGCAAGCACGAGGCCGGTCAGCACCAGCAGCGTGATTTCGAGGCGTGCCGCGCTTCTCCACTCGGCCAGCGCCGCGTCAACCGGCTGGATAAAGGCGAGCTGCGTGTCGGTCTGCGGCACATTGCGGACCGTGACGATGGCGTCGGTTCCGTCGAGCAGCGAGAGGCGCAACACACCGGCCTCGGCGCCAAAGGTGGTCAGCGGTTGTTGCGGCCCGAGAATCGTGAGCAGGTTGCCGTTGCGCGAACCGCCGAGCGGTGCACGCGCCTGGATCGTACCTTCGGCATCGGCCAGGAGCGCGCTTCGGCCATCGGCGGTGGCGCCCTTGGACAGGCTGTCGGCAAGCGCGCCCTGCCAATTCGTGCTCGAGCTGAGCGTTTTGTCCTTGAGATTGAGCGAGGTGCTGTCGGCGATCAGCGCGAGTTGATGGCTTGCAGCATCGAGCGCGCTGGTCTTGCTGTGGATAAGTTGGAAGGTGAAGCCGGTCAGCGCGACCAGGACAAAACCGATGAGGAGCAGCGGCACGAGGCGCCGCAGCAACTCGGCCTCGGGCAGATGGCGGCCGACAATCGCACGGAGATCCTGCCAGTGCGGCCCCGCCAACGCGAATCCATCACGCGCCGAACGCACCCGCGCCATTCGGTCCCCCTAACGTTCTCCTGCTTCGAGCCGGAGAAGTTGCCGCATCTCCGAATCGCCCTCATCTCATCAGAATCGATGATGGCGTCGTCTGTCCAGAGGAAAGCTGTGGAAA